>RGZZ01000141.1 GCA_010028905.1 Pseudomonadota bacterium
CTCATCCTTGACGGCGGTTCCTGCGAGGTGGGCATCGAGTCGACCATCGTCGACACAACCTGCACTCCATTCCAGATCCTGCGCCCCGGCGGCATCTCCGCCGATGCGCTCGAAGCCGTTCTCGGCGTGCCGGTGGCGCGTATCGCAAGCGGCGAGGCGCGCGCGCCGGGCATGCTCGAGGCGCACTACGCCCCCGCGGCACGGGTGCTTCTGGCCACCAGCGCCGACGACGCCCATCGTCTCGCCCGCGAAGGACGACGGGTCGGCTTCATCGGCCTCGAGGAGGCTGCGGTGCCCGCAGGTTCGGTGGCGCTGGGTTCGGCATCGACGCCAGAGGCCTACGCCCACGACCTCTACCGCTGGCTGCGTGATGCCGACGCGCAAGGCCTCGACCTGGTGGTGGCGGTCCCCCCGCCCCCCGCGGGGATCGGCGTCGGCGTGATCGATCGACTGAAGCGCGCGGCCGCCTCGACGCCATGAGCCGAGCGCTGCGGGAGATGTTCTCCACCTATGCCACGCGCTGGCCCGACGAAGGCGATGTCGCGGCGCGCTTCATCGCGTTCGTCGACACCCATGCGGACTGCCTGCACCGCACCTGCGTGCCCGGACACCTCACCGGGTCGGCCCTCGTCACCAGCCCCGGCCTCGATCAGGTGCTGCTCACCCACCACCGCAAGCTCGGGCTGTGGGTCCAGCTGGGCGGGCATGCCGATGGCGAGGCGAACCTCGCTCATGTGGCGATGACGGAGGCAAAAGAGGAATCCGGGCTTCGGTCGTTGCACTTTCTGGCGCACTCGTGCGTGGGGGGCACCAACCCGGGTGACGGATCGGTGAAGGCATCCACCGACCCGATGCCCTTCGATCTCGACATCCACGAGATCCCGGCCAACGCACGCGACCCGGCACACCTGCACTATGACGTGCGGTACCTCATCGTGGCCGCAGACCCGCACGGCGAAACCGTGGTGGTGTCGCCGGAGTCCCACGATGTGCGCTGGTTCACCCTCGCCGAGGCGAGGGCGCTCACCTCGGAGGTCAGCATGCACCGCCAGTTCGACAAGCTGGAGGCGTTGCGTCGCCCGACGTGAAGCGGCAGATCGGCTTCCGACCGGAGATTCAGACCATGGTCTGAGGCCACCCACGACACAATATGTCGTGGTACCCATGGTAGCATGGGGCTACAGATAGAGAACAGCCCCGCGACATCTCGCGACAGACCCAGACGGGTCCACAGCCGCGAGAGAACGTCGCAGACAAGAAAGGTGAATCCAATGATGGGATATGTTGCACTCTTCGTCTTCTATGTGATGGTGGCCATCCTCACCCTCGACATGAGCCAGTACCTCGACTGGGGTGGCAGCGCCGAGGCCGACCCTGCCGAAGCGCGACCTGCGCCGCGCCGCGCCTCGACCCCCCTGGTCAGCGCCTTTGGGCGGGCCATGCGCTCGAAGCGCCTGCGGGCCGTGCGCTGACCTCCCCCCGATGCCCTTCGAAGCCAGTGATCTCTACGATCTCGACGCCGAGCTGAGCGACGCCGCGCGCGCGCTCCGCGATCGCGTGCGAACCTGGGTTGACGAGCGCTTCCTGCCGAACGTGCAGACGTGGTGGCGCGAAGGAACCTTCCCCCTCGCGCTGGCGAGCGAGATGGCGGCGCTCGGCTGCTTCGGCGGAACCATCAAGGGGTACGGCTGCGCTGGCTACTCTCCGCTCGAGTACGGCGTGGTGATGCGCGAGCTCGAGCGGGGCGACAGCGGGCTGCGCACCATGGCGTCGGTGCAAGGCGCCCTGGCCATGCACGCCATCGCCGACTTCGGCAGTGAAGCGCAGAAGCAGCAGTGGCTGCCTGCACTGACCCAGGCCCAGAAGCTGGCCTGCTTCGGGCTCACCGAACCGGACTTCGGCTCCAACCCCGGCGGCATGGCCACCACCGCCCGCCGTACCTCGACGGGGTGGGTGCTCGACGGCAGCAAGCGATGGATCGGCAACGCTGGCGTGGCTGACGTCGCCATCATCTGGGCCCGCGTCGTGGGCGACCCGAGCATCGACAGCACCTCTCCCAAGGCCATCCGCGGTTTTCTCGTCGACACCCGCCTGCCTGGCTATCAGGCCACCCTCATCGATGGCAAGCTCAGCCTGCGCGCCGCGCTCACCTACGAGATCGCCCTGGCGGGCTGCGAGGTGCCCGACGACGCGCTGCTGCCCGGCAGCCGAGGGCTGGGGTCGGCCCTGTCGTGCCTCAACCACGCCCGCTACAGCATTGCCTGGGGGGTGGTGGGCAGCGCCATGGCCTGCTTCGACGAGGCCCGTCAGCACGCCGCTTCGCGCGTTCAGTTCGGGCGCCCCATCGGCGCGTTCCAGCTGGTACAGGCGCGCCTGGCGCGCATGCTCTCCGAGATCACGAAGGCCCAGCTCGTGGCGTGGCGACTGGCTGCGCTCAAGAGCGAAGGCCGCGTGACACCGGCCCAGATCTCACTCGCCAAGTGGAGCAATGTCGAATCGGCCATCGAGGTGGCTCGCGAAGCCCGCGATCTGCTGGGCGGGGTCGGCATCCTCGACAGCCATCAGAGCTTCCGCCACATGTGCAACCTCGAGAGCGTGCGCACCTACGAAGGCACGATGAACATGCACATGCTCGTGCTGGGGCGAGAGATCACGGGGCGCTCGGCCTTCTCCCCGGACGATCTGGCAATGCCGTAGGGCTCACCCGAAGCCCTCGGCGCCTCCGCACGCGCGTGCAGGTCAGACGCGCCCTCTCCTCATCCCCGCTTCGCCGTGAGCAGCAGCACGCCGCAGGGGGTCAGCTGAAACTCGACTTCCCCCCCGACCACCTCGACGCCCACACCCGCGGGCACAACGCGCACCTCGCGCAGGTCGGCAAAGGGCAGGCGAACGCGGCCCGCATGTGGCGCATTCGAGATGTTCACCACGGCCATGAGCACATTTCCGCCGCCGTCGTCCCACCAGGCGCCGTCAAGCGGCTGGACGAGACCGAGTGGGCGCGCACCCGAAGATGCGGTGAGAAATGCCGCGAGGGCGCGCATCTCGTCGGCCTCCCTGCGAATCTCGCCCCACAGCGGCGTGCGTCGCAGGTCCCACGCGTGGTCTGAAGCGGCCGGGTCGAGGCTCTCATGCACGGTGTAGTACACCACCCCCCTCGCCCCATGGCTCAGGCCGACCCACGTCATGGCACGAAGCTGCTCCGGCGTGGGCGGCACGGGCCAGAGCGGCGCCTCGACGAAGGCCTGCTGGATGAGCCACACCGCTCGTCCCGGACCCAACGCCTCGCGCGCCAGATCGACCCAGTGCCCCACGGTGCTCACCGGCTTGGGAACGGCGCCCAGCGGATACGGGTCGACGGCCAGGATGTCGCAGGCCGTGCCCAGGGTGGGGAACGTGGACGGAGCGTGGTTGGCCTGGTACAGCGGCCGTCCGTCGCACGCGGCAAAGGCGAGGTGAATGGCCTCGAGAGCGCGCTGGGTGAAGGCCGGCTTCATGTCCGGCTCGTCGACAGCCGTCCAGGCAAGGGGATGGAGGCCACCGTACCGGTCGACGAGGGTCTTCACGCCGACTGACGCCTGGGCTGGATCGGGCGCCACATCGGTCTCGAAGATCACCTGCATGCCATGCGCCGCAGCCGCGGCGGCGAGTGCGTGCGGGTTGTCTCCCGGAGGCATGAGCACGAGGTTCACGCCGCTTTCGGCGGCGCGCTCGATGGCCTGCACGCTGCTCTCGTGAAGATAGAGCCCGATGGGAAGAAAGGGCGCGCCGCCGATGTGCGTGACCCCGTCACGGGTGATCTGCACCGCCGCACCGAACCTGCGCGGCAGGCCAGGCAGGGGACGAATGCGCACAGGGTCGCCCTCGATCACGGTGGCGCTCCCCTGCGATACCCGCCACCAGAGCAGCTCACCGGGCGGCAGGGGCAGGGCGGCGACCGCCACACCGTCTCGCGGCGCCCACGCAAGGTCACCCATGCGCGTCTGGCCGCGCGTCTCGCCGGCGTGCCAGGCAAAGACCGCCTCCGAAGACATCTTGCCCACCACCTCGAGGCGCAACCGGTTCTCGACGGCGCTGACGCGAAGGTCGAAGGGCAGGCGCACGAGCTCGACGTCACGCAGCTCAAGCCTCCCCTTGCGCGCGCGCAGCGAGAACGCAATGCTCGACGGGCCCACGGGGCCGGTCTGGCGCATGGTCACCGCGTGCGCAGCCCACCCCTCGCCCACCTCGAAGTCACCGCGCGCCGGCCCCAGTGCGGCGCTCACCCGCGCCCGGGGCTTCTCCCCCGTGAAGCGGGCCGCGAAGCGCAGGGTGTACACCCCCGCCTCGTGCAGATCGAGGGGGCTCCAGGCCACGGCGGCCGGCGCGCCTGCGTGGTTGGCGACGCAGAGGCCGTCTGGAAGGGATTCGAGGGTCGGCAGATGCGCGACGTCGAGCTTGAAGAAATCAACGATCTGCTGGCGAAACGCCCCCCGCGCTCCCCCTGTCCAGTCGAGCAGGCGGAACGCGAACCGCTCGGCGCTGGCTTCAGCGGCGCAGGTGAGCACCACCAGCAGCGTCATGGCGACACACGTCAGCCGCCGAGACACAGCAGGCGTTCGGCGATCTCGTAGACATCGACCGGCCAGCACCACGACGGCCGAGGCTGGAGTGCGCCGTGCCGCCGGGTGGCGCGGCACGTGAGCACCTCGCGCCGCCAGCGCTCCGGGACGCCTTCACGACCGTGAAAAGCGCCCAGCAGCGCGCCGGCGATGGCGCCATTGGTATCGGTGTCGCCTCCCTCGCAGACCGTGTCGATGACGCCCTGCTCGAGCGTCTCGGCGTGCAGCAGGCGATGAAAGGCGTTGTGCAGGGCGGTCTTCACCCACCCCTGCTGGCGCATGAAGTCGGGCGGCGGCGCCAGGGCCGCGCGCTCGAGCACCTCGCGGGTGAGGGGCGTGGAAGCCTCGAGGGCGGCACGATACATCTCCTGGCGCGACGCGCCCGCAAGGCCAGCGGCCACCGCGCGCACAAACACCTGGCTGCTCTCGCGACAGACAGGATTGGGGTGAGAGAGACCCGCGTCGAGATCGGCCCAGCGCACGGCCGCCTCGACGTCGCGATGGGCGGCGATGCCAAGCGGGCTCACGCGCATGAGGGCGCCGTTCGACTCGCTGTGCGCGTTCGCTCCGCTGTCGGTGTGCGCTGCGCGTGAGAAGGCGGCGTGGGTGGTAGACCCGACATCAAAGGGGTGCGATTGATACCAGGTGCGATAGGCCGCGAAGGTGGTCGCCTCTTCGAATCGACCCGTGGCCACGAGACTGCGGGCAAGCGCCAAGGCCAGCTCGGAATCATCGGTGGCCTGTCCGGCCAGGGTGTTCCAGACGCCCCCGTCGGCGAGATCTCGCGGCCCCCTCTCAGGGTACAGGGTGCGGATACGCTGCGGGTCCTTGAACTCGACGAGACTGCCCAGGGAGTCACCCGCCAGCTGACCGAGAAGCACGCCCTGGGCGCGAGCAAGCAGCGCCGCGTCGACACGGGCATGGGGCGATGGCAGGCGCACCGGGAACGAGAGCGCCGACGTGGGCTGCACTTCGCGCTCGACCATGTGCCAGTCACGACGTCCGAGATCGGCGCACACCGCGAGCGAGCCGCCCAGGCAGAGATCGACCGACTGGCTGCCGACCTGGGGATAGCGCACCGGCGTTCCGCGGCTGTCGGTCACCTCGCCACCGCGGGCGCGCAGCAGCGCGTGGCCGCCGGCGAAGTCGAACCAGCCGGGATAGGCCAGCGAGACCGCAGCCTCTCCCTCGCCCACCGCCACCAGGGCGAGACGGTAGGCGATGCTCGACATGGCGCGATAGCGCGCGGGCGCGGTGCAGGCGAGGTTGGCCTCAGGCTTGCGGTCGGCGGCCTGCGAGACGAGCACCACGTGACGTGAGGTGAGGGCATCCGGCAAGGGCACCGTGACAACGGGTCTGCCGTTGCGCTGCATCGGGCCGCACCCCTCTGCCCACGCGATGAGGTCGCCGTCATCATCCGGATAGCAAGGGGCGTAGACGACGCCGAGCACGGGCACGCCGTCTCTCACCAGTGCGATGGAGACGGCGCTGGCGCGATATCCACGCAGATATGAGGCCGTGCCGTCATTGGGGTCGACGAGCCAGAACGTGCGCTCGTCGGCGGCGCGGTGCACCCCGGTCTCCTCGCCGTAGTAGCTCCACTCGGGGAAGTGGTGCAGGAGACGCGCGCGTATGAGGGCCTCGGCCTCGTCATCGACGTCGGCGTGATGGCCGGCACCACGGGGGCCGTCTGCTCGCCATGTATCGCGTCGGATGAGTTCGCCCGCCCCCCTGGCGGCCTCGATGGCGACGCGCAGGGCATTGTCGAGATCGCGCATTCCGAATCCTCCTCCAGTGCCGCGTCCACGAAGAACGCCCCTACCCCGCTGAGCAATCGGTGAGGATGGGATGCTGGATGGGTTGGCCGGCTGCCGCGCGACTCCTGCGGCTTCGAAGCGGTCTGCCCTCAGAGCCCGACGGCCAGGGGCATCTCAGAAGCGAAGCTGACCGAGCGTGCGCGGTGCACGAACTGTCCGAGGCGCGCGCCCAGGCTGCCCGACAGGCGCGTGAACGAGACGCTGACCACGCGCGCGCCATCGGCCGAGGTCCGGGTCGCGACCACGCGGGCCCGCACGCGGAACGCAGCGGAAGGCACCTCCACGGCCACCTCGATGGGCAGACCCTTGAAGCAGAGGCCGCCCTGCAGCACGAACGACAGGCCGCCCTGGCTGAAATCGCAGGTGCGCGCCGTCTGCCACCTGCCCGACCAGGGCAGGCGATACCAGAAGCGAACGGCGGTCGTGGCACGGTGATGGGTTCGTCGGTCGATCTCTCTCACGGTCATCCTCCAGAGCTTCCTCGTCTCACCACCGCGCTTGCGCGCCGCGGCCTGAATCTTCCCTCGTGAGTCAGACTGTAGAGCGCTGCGCTGAAAAAAGACTTGAAACGAGGAAGCCCCGGATCAGCGACCGTGTGGCCAGACCCAGTCGCGGATCTCCGGCATGTCATCACCGTGCTCGCGGATGTAGAGCCCGTGCTCGACCAGCCGCCCCTGCAGCTCCTCGCTGGCGTAGGCCGCCACGGTCTGCAGGCGGGGAACCCGATCGATGACGTCAAGTGCCAGGTGGAAGCGGTCGAGATCGTTGCGCACCACCATGTCGAACGGGGTGGTGGTGGTGCCCTCCTCCTTGTAGCCGCGCACGTGAAGGTTGGCATGATTGGTGCGGCGGTAGGTCAGGCGATGGATCAGCCACGGGTAGCCGTGGTAGGCGAATACGATGGGCTTGTCGGTGGTGAACAGGCGATCGAACTCGCGATCGCTCAGCCCGTGGGGATGCTCGCTGGGCGGCAGGAGCTTCATGAGATTCACCACGTTCACCACACGGATCTTCAGGTCCGGCGCGATGCGACGAAGCAGATCGACGGCCGCCAGGGTCTCGAGGGTGGGCACATCGCCGCAGCAGGCCATCACCACGTCCGGCTCGGCGCCCCGATCGTTGCTGGCCCAGTCCCAGATGCCGATGCCCGCGGTGCAGTGCTTGATGGCTGCGTCCATATCGAGGTACTGCAAGGCCGGCTGCTTGCCCGCCACGATGACATTGACGTAATCGCGGCTGCGCAGGCAGTGGTCGGTGACCGAGAGCAGGGTGTTGGCGTCCGGTGGCAGGTAGACCCGCACCACGTTGGGCTTCTTGTTCACCACGTGATCGATGAAGCCGGGATCTTGATGCGAGAAGCCGTTGTGGTCCTGTCGCCACACGTGCGAGCTCAGCAGGATGTTGATCGACGAGATGGGGGCTCGCCACGCGATGTGCTCCTTGGTCGTGTGGAGCCACTTGGCGTGCTGGTTGAACATGCTGTCGATGACGTGGGCGAATGCCTCGTAGGTCGACAGCAGGCCGTGTCGCCCGGTGAGGGTGTAGCCCTCGAGCCAGCCCAGGCAGGTGTGCTCGCTGAGGATCTCCATGACGCGCCCGGATGGTGCGAGACGCCCGCCCTGGGCGTCTTCTGGCAGGGTCTCGGCCAGCCAGGTGCGATCGGTGACGTCGAGCACGGCCCCGAGTCGGTTCGACTCGGTCTCGTCAGGACCCATGACGCGGAAGTTGGTGGGGTTCTTCTTCATCACGTCGGCCAGCAGCCGCCCCATCACCCGCGTGGCCTCCGCCGTGGTGGTGCCGGGGGCAGAGACGTCGACGGCGTAGTCGCGGAAGTCCGGCATGCGCAGCTCGCGCCGCAGCAGACCGCCGTTGGCGTGGGGGTTGTCACCCATGCGACGCTTGCCCGCAGGAGCGAGACCCGCGATCTCAGGCGCCGGCGCCCCGCTCTCGTCGAAGAGCTCCTCCGGCTTGTAGCTGCGCAGCCAATCCTCGAGAAGCGCAAGATGCCCGGGGTTGCGCGCCATGTCAGAGAAGGGAACCTGGTGAGAGCGCCATGAGCCCTCGGTCTTACGGCCATCGACCTCCTTCGGGCCTGTCCAGCCCTTGGGCGACCGCAGCACGATCATCGGCCAGGTCGGACGGGTGAGGTCGCCCTCCACGCGAGCCCGACGCTGGATACCCGCGATCTCGTCGCAGCAGGCGTCGAGCGCGGCCGCCATCTTCTGATGCATCTCCTCCGGATCGCTGCCCTCCACGAAGCGGGGCGCGTAGCCGTAGCCTCGCAGAAGTGCGTCGAGCTCGGCGTGGGGGATGCGCGCAAGTACCGTCGGGTTGGCGATCTTGTAGCCGTTCAGGTGCAGGATGGGCAGCACCGCGCCGTCGCTGGCCGGATTGAGGAACTTGTTGGAGTGCCAGGCGGTGGCCAGCGGTCCCGTCTCGGCCTCGCCGTCGCCCACGACGCAGGCCACCAGCAGCTCCGGGTTGTCGAGGGCGGCGCCGAAGGCGTGGGAGAGGGCATAGCCCAGCTCGCCCCCCTCGTGGATGGAGCCCGGGGTCTCGGGGGCCACGTGGCTCGGGATGCCGCCCGGGAACGAGAACTGCTTGAAGAGGCGCTGCATGCCCTCCTCATCGCGCGACACGTTGGGGTAGTACTCGCTGTACGTACCCTCGAGCCAGGTGCTTGCCACCAGGCCGGGGCCTCCGTGGCCCGGACCCGCGATGTAGATGACCGACAGGTCGCGGGCGTTGATGACGCGGTTCAGATGGGCGTAGATGAAGTTGAGGCCGGGGGTCGTTCCCCAGTGCCCGAGCAGGCGCGGCTTGACGTCTTCCACGCGCAGGGGGCGACGCAGCAAGGGGTTGTCGAGCAGATAGATCTGCCCGACCGACAGGTAGTTGGCCGCGCGCCACCAGGCGTGGATGCGGGAGAGCGCGTCGGCTGAGAGAGGCGCTTCGGGGGTGGCGGCAGGGGTCACGAGAGACGGCATGGGAACGACCTCCAGTTGGGGCGGGCTCCACAGCGGAGCCGGGATGGCGGTCGGAGGATTGGTGTCGCGCGGCGCGCTCTCCTGCCCTGCTGGGGGAGTCGTTGCCGCACTGGGCGAAACCTGACCCCCAAGAAGCGAGACCGCGTGACGCGGTTCGCAAGCCGTGACCGCGTGCGGTCAAGGAGGCCACGGGAGGTTCAGCGTTGCTGCAGCCTGGCACAGAGCTACAGCGGGGGTACATCATCGAGTCGGTCCTCGGCCGGGGCGGCATGGGGGCGGTCTATCTCGCGCGCCAGTCGAGCCTGGGCGGGCGGAAGGTGGCCATCAAGGAGACCGTGCTGCCAGGCGCGGCGGCGCACGACATCGCCGCTGCCACGGCCCTGTTCCGCAAAGAGGCCGAGATCCTCGCGGGTCTCGAGCACCCGGGACTGGTCGACGTCAAGGACTACTTCGAGGAGGGCGGCTCGCAGTTTCTGGTCATGCAGTTCATCGACGGGGCGAGCCTCGAAGAGGCCTGCACCGACCGCAGCCGCCTGCCCGCGGTCAGCGATGTGCTCGACTGGATGATCGCGGTGGCCGACGTGCTCACCTACCTCCACGAGCATCAGCCCCCCGTCATCGTGCGTGACCTGAAACCCTCGAACATCATGCTCGACAGCCGTGGCGTCATCAGGCTCATCGACTTCGGCATCGCGCGGGTCATCGACAATCGCAGCGAGACGATGACGTTCCTCAAGGGCGCGGGCACCGTGGGTTACGCCCCCCTCGAGCAGATGGGCGAGGGCAGCACCGATCCGCGCTCTGACATCTACGCCCTGGGCGCAACCATGTACCGGCTCATCACGGGCACCCTGCCTCCGAGCGCGGTCTCCATCGCGGCGGGAGAGGCCGCCACCACACCGCCCTCGGTCTTGAACCCCGACGTCTCTCCCGCGCTGGAATCCCTCCTGGCCTCCATGATGGCCCTGCGCAAGAACGACCGGCTGGCATCGGCGCGCGAAGCCCTTACGGCGCTGCGACGGGTGCGAAGCGGTGCCGGGCCATCGGCGCAGACCGCACCGCCCGTGATGACCCCGCGCTTCTGTCACCAGTGCGGCGCAACCCTGGAGAGCGGAAAGGGCTTCTGCGCGAAGTGCGGAGAGCGCGTCGATACTTCTCTGGGGAGCGGCGGCTTCCCGGTGGTGCCTCCGCAGCAGCCCCCCCCACCACCGTCAGGGAGCGGCGGATTCCAGAC
>RGZZ01000142.1 GCA_010028905.1 Pseudomonadota bacterium
CAGCGCGCCCCCCACAACGAGCAGGCCTGTTCGGAACGCGCCCAGACGGCGCTCCACCCAGGCGCCGAGGGTGAGCGTCACGATGACGTCGAGAACGAGCAGCGTCAGCCGGACGTGCAGCACGAGGCAGGTGAGCAGGCGCCACCACTGACCGTGCGCCAGGGTGCTCTGCGACGCGGCCCCCAGCAGGTGCGCTGCCGGGCCATAGGCGGCCCCGCCCTTCCACGTCATCGCAGCCCACGCTGCGAGCCAGCAGAGCACGACGCCTCGGGTCACCCACGGTGTGGGAGGGGATCTTTCCATCGGTCTCTCTCACGAACGGTATCGGCCAACACGGCGGAGCGGACTCTGAAGTACGGGATTCTCTTCCTGGTCACGGGTCTCCCCTGGGCTTGCGTGAGGCGCACGCGGCGCGGGGAGACCAGCATCGGCGGTCACGCGACCGAATCGGCTGTCTTCATGTCGACGAACTTGCTACAATGCTCGCATGTCTCTTCGACGCGGGGGCTTCTCCTCGTTGGTTCCGGCGGGGCTGCTGTGCTCGCTTGTCCTCGCATTGGGCCTGGCGCTGCTGCTATTCTCCTCTCAGGGCAAGGCGCCCCCGCCCACGGGCCCTGACCTGGTCTTCTCGTCGGACGTCGACGTGTCGGTGCAGTACGTCTTCGACGCGACACGCGGTGCAGCGCGGGTGGGGGAGGGCGCACACGCATTCGATACCGTGCTCACCCGTGACGGGAGGTCGATGGTGCGTGTCGAGGCGCGCGCCGCCGCGATGCATGCCCCGGGCTGGGGCAGCAGCGATACGAGCGTGGTGTGGCGGCGTCTCGATGGGAGCGGCAGCCAGGAGATCTTCAGCACGCGCGCTGACACCTTGATCACCACCCTGGCGCTGACGCCGGACGAGAAGCACCTGTCGTTCGTCCACTTCGTTCCGCGAAACCACGATTTCAGCCCGGAGGGACTGTGGGAGATCAACACCATCCGCCTGTCTGACGCGACCATGGTGTGTCGTCCGCTGCGCCCGCTGAACGGGCAGCCGGTCGCCTGTCCGGATGGGCTCACCTATACCGCGGCCGGAGACTGGATCGTCGCGTGCGTCTCCATCGCCGACGTGACCGCATCGCGCCAGCGACCCGCGACGGTGCTCTTTCACGCCGAGACCGGGGAGCAGCGTCTCTTGTTCCCTGATCGGCATGCGTGCGTCTCCCCACGCGGAGACCGCATCGCCTACGGCGAGCCGGGAGGGCAGCGAGGATGGCGCCTCATGGTGGCCCCGTTCGACGCCGCTCGGCTGTCGATGACGGCAGCGGGAGGGATCGAGGGGGCCCGCTGCGTGGTGGAGTACGGGTCGCGTGCCGACGGCATCGTCACGTTCCGCTGGGGTCGCGCCGGTGACCGCGTCTACTTTCTCGACGCCGCCGATGCCAGCCGCGGGCTTCACTGCGTCGAGGTCGATACCGGCGTGGCCACGGTGGTCGCGCCTGACGCCGCGCTGTTCCCGTGTGCGCGCGGGTATGTCGAGGCGCTGTCATCCTTGAGCCCCACGCAGGCCCGTCGCCTCCGGGGC
The DNA here is from genome assembly GCA_010028905.1 of Pseudomonadota bacterium. Classification (NCBI taxonomy): domain Bacteria; kingdom Pseudomonadati; phylum Pseudomonadota; species Pseudomonadota bacterium. The sequence continues at coordinate 1,568 of RGZZ01000142.1, forward strand.
GCTCTTGCGTCCCCGGTCAGCGACCCCCGTCAGGAGACGCGGGAGCGGTAGCGGGCGGCGCAAACTGCCGCCCCTGCAGCGCGCTGGGTCCCCCTTCCTGTTCGGGGTACTCGCGGCTGCGGACGTCATCGGCTGGCAGCTGCGCTGGCAGGGGCGCTCGCGACGCCAGCGATCCGCGGGTACCGGTCCAGAGCTCGGCCGAGGCCGTGTAGGGAATGCGCAATCCCTTGTGGTCGCCGTAGACCCCCAGATCGGTGACCAGGCCGAAGCGGGTGAGGTGGCGCGTTGTGGCGTCGAAGACCAGGAAGCCGTTGACCGTGGCCTCCGCCACGTTCTTGTCGCGGGCATGCCACAGCTGGTGCTGGCAGCCGTAGCGCCCGCTGAGCTGCACCCTGATCTCGCTGCCGCTCACGGCCACGCGCCCGTTCAACTCGGCTTCGAGCACCTCGCCCGCAAGGTTGAAGTTGGTCGTGGGCGGACACATGTGGCGAAAGATCGGGCTTGCCGCCTCCGCGGGGACGGCATAGGCATCGCCGGGTCGCGCACCCGCTGGGGGGAGAAGCGCCTCTTCTTGTGCGCGGTTGAGCACGCACCACTCGTCGATGGGGCTCTTCACACGGATGCGGAAGAGGGTGCTGGGCGGTGGCGGCGCCGCGGGAATGGGAGGCACATCATAGTCGAGCGAGGCCTTGACTCTCGGCTCGAGGCTGGCGAGGGTGTCGTCGAGCAGGAAGCGAGACGTGATGTGAAGGGCGATGTCATCACGCGCCATGCCGCTGAGCGCGCGGGGTACGTACCTCGCCAGCGGCGGGCCCGGTGGCTTGCCGAGCCGTTGAACGAGGCGTGCAAGCGTGGATTCGACCTGGTCCTTGAACAGCTGCACGTCTTCGACGTGGAACGCGGCCATGGGTTCGCCCTCGGGTGACACCACCCACAGCTGCGGCCCTCCGCGGTAGTTGAACTCTCGCCTGCGCTCGAACAGACGGGCGCGCAGGGCGAGATACCAGCGACGGCTTCCCGGGGCTGTGTTCACGAAGTCGACGAAGCACGGAATGAAGTAGCTGTTCAGCATCTTCACCGTCTCGGGCTTGGAGAGGAACACGCCCCTCGAATCTGCGACGCCGTTTCAGACCCTGCCGGTGCAGATCTCCCCGTCTCCCGTGACCACGAACACCGGGCGGCCGCTCGCGCGGGCGAGGGCGAAGGCGGTGTCGAGATCATCGGCCCATCCGATCTCGCGCACCGCGAGATCGCTGGCGCTGCACTGCCAGCGATGCATGCGCGTCTCGATGGCGGCCTGGTCGCGGTCGAAGGCGTATGCGCTCACCGTGCCCGATTCGATGAGAGCGAAGGCGAGCAGGTTCAGCGCCGCGAGCACGATGATTCTGCGCATCGAGGTCTCCAATCTGATCTGGCGGGGGTGGCCGACGTGGCGGCCGGCGCCGCGCAAGGCGCTTGTGCGGCGCCGCGTTCACGCGCTGCTGTACGAGAGCAGCCGAAACGGCCGTTCTCCGCCCAGGGGGGGTGCTGGAAGCGCGCCTTCTCGGCCGCGCTTCTCGAGTATAGCGTATGCCCGAGAGGGCGCGCAACTTGAAGGTCGGCCGTCAGACGTGCTATGTTCCCCACGATGGCCGACCCCGCATCCCCGACCCAGGCGAATCGCGCTCGCTTCGCGCGTGTCGACGTCATCGCCGTGCTCCTGCTGGCCCTTGCGTGCACGATGCTCAACGTGCACTGGGCGCTTCTCAACCAGGCGCCCCCGGCAAGCGATGACAACAGCCACCTGTTCGCAAGCCTCGATCTCGTGCGCCAGCTCGCGACCCTTCCGCATCCTGCCCAGGTGATTTCGGCCTACGTGCTCTGCCCCGGGTACTACCCTCCGCTCACCTACCAGGTGACGTGTCTCGGCTACGGTCTTCTCGGCGTCGGCCAGGCCGCGTCCATCGCGAGCTTCTTCCCGTTCCTGGCCGTGCTGGCCCTGAGCATGTACGGCATCGGGGTGAACCTCGGTGGGCGCGGGCTGGGGCTGGCCTGCGCGGTGACCGCGCTCGGCGCGCCGATTGTCGTCGACCACGCGCGCACCTACTTCATCGACCTCCCCGCCACCGCCATGCTGGCGCTGTCGGTCTTCGCACTGGCCCAGTCACGAGGTTTCGCGCGTCGGGGCTGGAGCGCGCTGTTCGGCCTCTCGATGGCCCTGGGCGTGCTCACGCGCTGGACGCATCTCGTCTTCATGCTGGTACTCACGCTCTACGCCGTGGGGCGCCTGCTGTGGGAGCGACGCAGCCCCGCGCTCGCGGTCGCCGCGCTGTTCGCCGCGCTCGGAGCCGCCGGACTGGCGCACGTGATCCTCACCGCGCCTTCCACCGACACGCTGTTCGACGCGGGGGGCGGCTTCGACTGGACCCCCTATGTCTTCACCGTCGCGGTCATGGGAGGCGCGCTCGCGGTGGCGCGCCTGCACGCGGCCCGGCGCCCACACCTCGCCCCCCTGCTCAACCTCGTGGAGTCGCTTGCCGTCTTCGTGCTCACGGCCTGGCCCTGGTACTACTACAACGGCGAGCGGGTGCGGTCGAAGCTGCTCTACCAGGCCGGGGTGCACATCGATGCCGCGCAGAGCGCGCGCGCCTACCTCACCGACCTGTCATCGATGGTCTGGATGGCGCCGCTGCTCCTCGCCGTGGGGGCGGTGATGGGGCTGTGGCAGCAGAGGCTGCGTGTGCCCACAGCACTCCTGCTGGGGAGCCTTGCGACGGTGCTGGGAACGGTGTCGCTGCTGCCCCCGGATCCCCGCTATCTGCTGCCCGCCGTCGTGTTCGTCATTCCGCTGGCCTTGATGTGGGCGGCCCACCTTCAGCCCGGCGCGGGTGCGCGGGCCGGCGCCGGGCTGCTGCTCGTCGTATCGGTGGTGAGCCTCTGGCAGGTCACGGCCTTCGAGTGGCGCCGTCACGGCTTCGAAGGGCTTGCGGGGCCGACGTGTCTCGAGACCCGCGTGGGGCCGGATCGACAGCCGCTCTACCTGGGGCTGCGCCCCGTTCAGCCGCGGGCTCCCGTCGAGGGGAGCTACCCCTACGACGCGCTGCTCGCCACGCTGTGCCTGCACGAGACCGATCGCCCGCTCAACCTGGCCGTGTTCGAGACGCCGGAAGACGCCGCGCGCTTCCAGCCCCGCTCCTTCCTCTATCACGCCGCCCTCATCGGGCTGTCCATGCGCGTGTTCATGTCAGAGGAATCGCTGCGCGCCGGCAAGCTCGCCGAAGATGTCGCGCAGTGCCGCCTCATTCTGGTGGTGTACAGCGATACCGAGGGCCAGCGCCAGATGATGGCGCTGGCGCGGACGAGCGGATTCGTGGCCGGCGCGCCAACGCCGCTGGCCACGTTCCGCTTCTCTCCGCGCTATTGCGTCGAGCTGTACCGACGATCGGGCACGCCTGCCGCGACGCCTCGGCTCACTCGCCTCGCTTCTTCAAGATCGCCTCGATGCGATCCATGATGGCGTTCATCTCGCGCATGGCGCTGGTGAACGGCGCGCTCGTGGTCATGTCGACCCCCGCGTCCTTCAGCAGATCGAGGGAATAGCGGCTCGAGCCGCTCGACAGGAACGTCAGGTAGGCGTCGCGCGCCTTGGTGCCGTTCTCTGCGAGGATGCGATCCGCGATGGCGGTGGAGGCCATGAGGCTCGTGGCGTACTGGTAGACGTAGAAGTTGTAGTAGAAGTGCGGCACGCCGGCCCACTCGTTGCCGCAGATCTCGTCGACCTTGCAGTGCCCCTCGCTGCTGCCGTAGTAGGTGCGAACGAGGTCGAGATACATGCCCTTGAGGCTGTCGCCGGTAAGGGTTTCGCCGTTGTCGACCTTCTCGTGCATCTTTGCCTCGAACTCGGCGAACAGCACCTGCCGGAAGAACGTGGTGCGGAACGTCTCGAGGCGCTCGCCGAGCAGGAAGAGACGGGTCTCGTCGTCTTTCGCCTCGTCGAGCATGCGGTGGAAGAGCAGGTTCTCGTTGAGCGTCGAGGCCACCTCGGCCACGAAGGTCGAGTAGTTGGCGTAGAAGATGGGCTGGTGGCTGTCGGTGAGGAACGAGTGCAGGGCGTGCCCGGCTTCGTGGGCCAGGGTCGAGACGTCGTTGTAGCCGCCGTTGTAGTTGAGCAGCATGTAGGGGTGAACGCCGTACACGTCCTGCATGTAGGCTCCCGATCGCTTCCCCGTTGCGGGGAACCAGTCGATCCAGCGGCTCTCGAACCCCTTCTTCATCGCCGCGCCATAGGCGGGTCCGAGGGGTTCCACCGCGCGCAGGGTGAGGGCCATGCCCTGCTCGGGGGTGAACTTCATCTCGATGCTCTTCACCAGGGGCACGTAGAGGTCTTCATAGCGCAGCTCGGGGAGCTTCAGCATGCGCTTGCGCAGGCGCAGGTAGCGGTGAAGGGTGGGGAGGTTGGCGTGGGTGTCGGCGAGCAGGCGGGTGTACACCGCGGTGGGGATGTTCGCCCCATCGAGCGAGGCCGCCATCGACGAGGAGTATCCGCGCAGGTCCTTGTTCACGGTGTGGGTCTTCACCCCGTTGAACATGAGGTTGCCCAGGGTGCGGCGGTAGCGGTTGAACGTGCCGAAGTACTCGCTGAACGCGTTGAGCCGGTCGTCCCGGTTCGCCATCACGCGCACCCGCTCGAACCCCGGCGCGTCGAGGCGCACCTTCTGGCCGTCGTGGAGCGTGATCTCGGGGTAGGGGATGTCAGCGGTGATGAACACGCTGCGGGTGCTCTCGGGGGCCGAGGCCATGTCGGCGCAGCGGGCAAAGACCTTCTCCTCCGCCGCGCTGAGGGTGTGGGCGCGCACGCGCACGATGTCGTCAAGAAGATGCTGGTAGGGGGCGAGCTTCGTCTCGGCCTTGATGAAGGCGGCCAGCCTGTCCGGACCGAGGGCGATGACCTCGGCGTTGAAATAGGCTGACGCGGTGCCGATGGCGTTGGCGGTCTTCTCGGCTTCACCGGAGAGGGTCTCGCCCTCGGCTGATCGCATGTCTTCATCGTGGAGGCACTGCGCGTAGGCCATCAGGCGGCCGAGCTCGAGCTGCACCGCGTCGTTGAGCTGCAGCGCCTTCAGCAGCGTGGCCGGACCATCGCCGAGATGTCCTTTGAGCGCCTCGATCTCCGGGATGCGCTTCTCGATGCGGGTGCGCGCGGCGGTGAAGGCTTCGCGATTCGGGTAGAGGTCGCCCGTGTTCCAGCGGAAGGCCGCGGGTGCACCGGTGGGCGCGGCCGGGGTCGGCTCGGCGTGGGCGGCAGGGATGGTGGTGAGGGCCAGGAGGGCGAGGGTGGTGAGCGTGCGTCGCATGGGGGGCGTACCTCGACAGTGGAATGGGCGCGCGTCGCATCGTGCGCGGGGTGCCTGGACGGCGGCACAAGATTCCTCTTCGGGAGGGCTCTCCCTGCTGGCCTCTCCTCGCCCAGGGCCTGTTCGCGCGGGAAGGGCGTAGCAGGAAAGGGTGATGCAGACGTGAACAGCCCTTCACGCAACGTAGAACCTGCCGAAGGAGTACCATGCGCTTCCCACGATTGCTGACGACCCTGGGCTGTCTCTTCGCCCTCACCTCGAGCAGCTTTGCCGCTCCTGCTTCGCCGGCCCCTGTAGAGGCCGATGCCATCTTCACCCACGGAACCGTGCTGCCCATCCAGCCGGCTGTCGAGGCCCAGGCCCTCGCCATCCGCGGGGGGCAGATCGTGGCCGTGGGCACCGAGAGCGCCATCGCGCGGTACAAGGGCCCTTCCACGAAGATCGTCGATCTCAAGGGCAAGACCATCATGCCTGGGTTCGTCGAGCCGCACACCCACATCGACGTGGGCGCAACCAACCTGGCCATGGTGCAGTGCGGCTCCGAGCAGCCGGGCGGGCTTCCGCGTGCCCAGACCATCGCGCGTCTCAAAGCCGCGGTGACGAAGGTCCCCGCGGGCGGATGGCTGCTCGGCAACGGCTTCGACCCGTCACGCACCACGCCGCTGTGGGCCGACCTCAGCGTTCACGATCTCGACGGCATCTCGACCACCGTGCCCATTCTCGTGCTCAACGCGTCGGGCCACATCGCCTACGTGAACCACCGCGCCTATGCGCTGGCCGGCATCACCGACAAGACGCCGAACCCACCCAGCGGTCGCTACGGCCACGACAAGCAGGGGCACCTAGATGGACGGCTCTACGAGCCCACCTCGTACACCGCGTTCATGGCGAAGGTGCCCACCCCTTCCCCGCAGGAGCTGCGCGCCCAGTTCCTGCGCGTGTACAAGATATTCAACGCGAGCGGCGTCACCACGGTGGGCGATCTCAACACCGGCGCGGTTGCGGGGGTCGCGCCAGAGGTGGCGATCCTGCGGTCGCTTGCGGCCGAGGCGCCGGTGCGCGTGCGCTGCTACCTCGCCTATATCGCCCTGCAGGGCAAGACCCCGCCGGTGAAGCCGTTCGAAGGCGATGACAAGCTCAAGTTCATCGGCTTGAAGCTCACCATGGACGGCTCGACCCAGGGGTTCACCGCCGCGCTCACCCAGCCGTACCTGCACACCTCTGACAAGGGCGAGCTCGACTGGCCGTCGCTGCCGAAGCTGCTGGCGTCGGTGAAGCCCTACTTCGATGCCGGCTGGCAGTTCTCATGTCACGCGAACGGTGACCGCGCCCTCGACCAGGGCCTGGCGCTCTACGGCGAGCTGACGAAGAACCTGTCGCCCCAGGCGCGCGCCAACCGTCGCCTGCGCATCGAGCACTTCACGGTCAACCGGCCCGAACAGGTGAAGAAGGCCGCCGAGCTGGGAACCACCGTGAGCATGACCATCGGCCACGTCTATTTCTGGGGCCGCGTCTTCAACGACTACGTGCTGGGCGCAGCCCGCGCGGCTCGCATCGATCCGGCCGCGGCCCTGCTCAAGCAGGGGGTGAAGGTGTCGTTCCACAGCGACTACACCATCACCAGCGTGAGCCCGCTGCGCTACATGATGACCGCCATCAACCGCACGCCCCAGCAGAACCCACCCCAGGTGCTGGGACGGGAGCAGGGCCTCACCATCGATCAGGCGCTGCGCGCCGTGACCATCGATGCCGCGTGGCAGATGTTCATCGACGACAAGGTGGGCAGCCTTGAGCCTGGCAAGTACGCCGATCTGGTGGTGCTCGACCAGAACCCTCGCAAGGTCGACCCGTCGAAGCTCGCGAGCATCGGCATCAAGGCGGTCTACCTGGCAGGCAAGCGGGTGCGCTAGGGCTTCGACGCCCCCTGTCGACAGGCAGGTCTCACGGCCGCCCCGCGCCCCTTTCCGACGGGAGGGATGTGGGGGCGGCCGTGGCGCTTCTGGCGGCCCCTGCTCCCGGCGCCGCGGTGGGCGCACCGCTCGGCGTCGCTGCGGGTGCGCCGCTCGGCGTCGCGACGACCACTTCGACCGCGGTCCCTTCCTCCAGATCGTCGGTCGGGTTGGTGACTATCCTGTCTTTTGGCGACAGCCCTCGGGCCACCTCGATCTCGCTGCCGAGGTCGCGATCGATGACGATGGGCACGAAGTGGATGCGCTCGCCTTCCACCACCGTTGCCACCCGCGTGCCCTGGGCATCGCTCACCAGCGCCGCGGCCGGGACGCGCAGCGGGCGAGCTGAACCGCCACCCTGCAGAACGACCTCGGCGTACATGCCAGGGCGGAGCACGCCGTCTGGGTTCCTCAGATGGATCTCCGCAATCACCGTGCGTGACGCCGGATCGAGGCCACCCGCCACGTGCGCCAGGGTGGCCACGAACCTGCGGTCGGGGAACTCGCGCACCCGCGTCTCGGTTGCGTCTCCGACGTGCAGAAAGGGGATCCAGGTCTCGGGCACGTTCACCATGACGCGCATCACATCGAGGCGCGCGATGCCGAAGAGGCCGGGCGTCGTGCTGCTCGAGGTGGCCACGCTGTCGCCCTTGACGAGCGAGCCGTTGTCGACGCTCCGTGACGTGATGACCCCGTCGAAGGGCGCCACGATCTGCTCGAAGCCGCGCAGCACGGCATATCTCCTGCGATTGGCCTCGCCGGAGGCGCGGCCCGCCTGGGCAGCCCTCAACCCCGCCGCAGACGATCGCAGACCGGCCTGGGCGGCCACGACCTGCTGGCGCGCGGCGGTCTGACTGGCCTGCGCCGAGCGCACGCTGGCATCGGCGGCGGCGCGCGCGGTCTCGGCGGCGCGCAGGTCGGCCTCTGCCCCGCTCACCGCGGTGCGGGCCGCGTCGAGGGCGGCCGCCGTCGCCTCGGCGCTCGACTGGGCTGCGTCTGCGTCCTGCTGGGTCACGAATCCCTGCGCGAGGAGCGATTTGTAGCGCGCCCATGTCCGTGCGGCCAGGATTCGCTGGCTGTCGGCCTTGCGCAGGTTTGCCCGCTGGCCTTCGAGCGCGTGGCGGGCCTGCCTGACGCGCGCGTCCGCGGTGTCACGGTTTGCGCGTGCCTGGGCCACCTGTGCCTCGGCCGCCGCCGCTTGCGCCTCGCTCTGCGAGAGAGCGGCCTGCTGGCGCGTCAGATCGGCGTCAGCCTGGGCGGCGCCAGCCGTCGCGCGTTCAGCGTCGGCCTGCGCCTGATCGTACTGGCGGTCTACGTCAGGCGCCTCGATCTCGGCCAGGATGGCCCCTCTTCTCACACGATCTCCGAGATCGACCCTTCGGTTGCGCACGTAGCCGGTGGTGCGGGCGTTGATGGTGGTCTGGGTGAGCGACTCGATGCTGGCGGGAAGGGAGAGGGCGGCGTCAGGAGCGGGCTTCGGTGCCGCAATGATCACGGTGGGACGCGCGTTGCGTCGAGCCTCCGCATCGGCCCGCAGCCGTGCCCGCTGGATCAGGCGGGGAACGACGCCCACGATGGTCAGCACGACCAGGGCAAGCGCCCCCCAGCGCGCGATGCGCCTGACATCTGGTGGGGGGGCCTGCGGGGCGACCTCGCTGGCGTGCTCGACGCGCTGCGTGTCGGCCGGGTCTGTGTGGCTTGCGGTCATGGTGCTTCTCCAGAGAGGGGTGCGGGGATCATGTGGCTGGCGTGTCCTCGAACAT
>RGZZ01000143.1 GCA_010028905.1 Pseudomonadota bacterium
GCGCCCCTCGACGACGTCTGGCTGCGCGACAGCGGCCCCATCTTCGTGCGTCGGGCTGATGGCGTGGTCTCCTTCGTTCACTGGGGCTTCAACGCCTGGGGGCAGAAGTTCGACTGGCACCTCGATGACGAGGTGCCAGAGGCCCTGGCGGCGCACCTGGGCGTCGATCACTTCGATGTCGACATCGTGCTCGAGGGCGGCTCCATCGAGACCGACGGTACGGGGCTGGCGCTCACCACGCGCCAGTGCCTGCTCCATCCGGCGCGAAACCCGCACCTGACGCAACGCGAGCTGGAGTCGGCCTTGCGTGACCACCTCGGCTTCACCCGCGGCGTGATCTGGCTCGAGCGCGGCCTCGAGGGCGACCACACCGACGGCCACATCGACACCATTGCCCGCTTTGTACGGCCCGGGGTGGTGGTGGCGTGCACAGCCGAATCGGACGACGCGCAAAACCACGCCGTTCTCGCACAGAACGCGACCGTCATGCGCAACGCCGGTCTCGAGGTGCTCGAGGTGCCGCTGCCCGCCGAACGGCGATGCTTCGAGGGAGAGCGGCTGCCGCTCACCTACGTCAACTTCTGTCTCGTGAACGGTGCCGTGCTGGTTCCGCAGTACGGCGACCGCAACGACGCGCGCGCCCTCGAGGTCATCGGGGCTGCGTTCCCCGACCGCACGGTGCAGGGGCTCGAATCGTCGGCCATCATCACCAGCGGAGGCTCGTTCCACTGTCTCACCCAGCAGCAGCCCCAGGGACCTCTCTGGGTCGGCGGCTGACGGGCCTGGCGCCACAGAAAGGAAGTCATCGTGAAGATTGCGCTCGCCGTCGTCCAGATGTGCATGGCCGACGACCTCGAGACCAATGTCTCCGACGCCCTGAAACGCGTCGAGCAGGCGGCTCGCGCGGGAGCCAACGTCGTGCTGCTGCCAGAGCTCTTCGAAGGGGTCTACTTCCCGCAGCAGGAGCGCGAGGAAGATTTCGCTCGCGCCCACCCCATCGAGGGTCACCCGTTCATCGGGCGCTTCCAGGAACTGGCGCGGGACGCCGGAATCGTTGTGCCGCTCAGCTTCTTCGAGCGCGCTGGCCAGGCCCACTACAACAGCCTCGCCATGATCGACGCCGATGGTTCCATCAAGGGGGTCTACCGCAAGTCGCACATCCCCGACGGCCCAGGATACGAAGAGAAGTACTACTTCTCGCCGGGCGACACGGGGTTTCGGGTCTTCCAGACCCGCTATGGCTGCATCGGCGCGGGCATCTGCTGGGATCAGTGGTTTCCGGAGAGCGCGCGCATCATGGCCCTGCTGGGCGCCGACCTCCTCCTCTACCCCACGGCCATCGGAAGCGAGCCTCCGCAGGCCGGCGCCATCGACACCCGCGACATGTGGCAGCGCGCCATGATCGGCCACGCTGTGAGCAACGCCATTCACCTGGCCGCCGCCAACCGGATCGGCGCGGAGGGAGACGCCCGTTTCTACGGGAGCTCGTTCATCTGCGATCCGCGTGGCGAGAAGATCGCAGAGGCCGACCGAAGCAACGCCACCTGCCTGATGGCCGAACTCGACCTGACAGAAGCACGGCGCTTTCGCGCCGCCATGGGGTTCTTCCGCGATCGTCGCCCCGATCTCTACGCGCCGCTGCTGACCCGCGACGGAAGAACATCTGTTCAGTAAGAGAACATGTGTTTCCGATTGAGAACACCTGTTTTTGCTCGCGTTCGGCAGGGGTTGGCTCTGGTCGACGGAGAATAAGACGCGTGCATCAGTACGACAAGAGGTGGTACCAGTCATGGACAAAGAGACGAACGAGAAGCCGGTCCTCACCCATCTTTCCGAAGACGCAACGAAGCGGATGTGGGATACCACCGGCCGAGCTGAAGCCACACCAAACCGGCCTGCGGTCGACATGAGCGAGGTGGCCGAGGTGAAGTGCGACTACTGTGGCTCGATGGTTCGCATGCGACGGGGCCAGCGCTGCCCGGTCTGCAACATGTGAGGCGTCAGGCGCCGCTCTCCTGCGGCGCCGCGCCTTCGTCTGACGAAGGTTTCGGCCCGATGCGCTCGAGGCTGTCGCGCATGGCGCGCGCAGTCGGCTCGCCCGCCCAGATCTTCAGCGCCACGTCCACATGTCGGCGGCTGCTCTCCCTGTCGTCGTACCCCTGAAGGTAGGCGCGAGCCAGCTGACCGTGAACCCGTGCGCGATCCTGGGGTTCGGAGGCGTCTTGCGACAGCAGCGCCCTCCCCTTCTCCACCGCCTGATCGAAGCGATGCAGGTCGTTGAGAATCGCCAGCTCGAAGCTCGCAGCCTGGAACTGCAGCAACGGCGAGCTCACCAGTCCGAATGCCTCGAGGGCTTCCTCGAACCGCCTGTGACGCGCAAAGGCCATGCCGCGGTTGAAGTGGATGGACGAGGCGTCTGCCGACGGGCACCCCAGTGCGCGGCCGAAAGCCCGCTGCGCGTCTTCATGGCGCCCCCCCATGGTGTAGGCGTTGCCCAGCGACTGCCACAGCAGCCACACCTTGGGCGCCGCCTGCACTCCTTCCTCGAGCACCTCGATGGCTTTGGCGTGGTCGCCCCTCGCGCGATGCACCTCAGCCCACACCTCGAAGGCGCCGGAGTGGCGCATCAACGAGAGCTGCTCGGCAATGCGCGCGGCGCGTTCGATATCGTTCCGGTCAAGCCAGGCAAAGGCCTGCGTGAGGAGCTGATGAGCAGCGCTCTCGGTGCTGGGGGACGACGGGAGCTCGTGATCGTGCGTCTGTGACATGCCGCGGTATACGGCGTCGTCTCCCCGGTTCCCCCCAAGCCGTGGCCAGAACCGCACTGACGCGAGAGGATCAGACAGCGGTGCGGCGAGAATCACCGCCCCGCATGAAGCGCATGGCCTACACCGTCGGACTTCTCTTCTCGGTCGTTGGATTTGCGATCGCCACCGCCATTCTCGTCGGCGCCACGCAGGGATACGAGATCTCTGGTGTCCTGGCGTGGGTTCGCCCGTTGCACATCGGCGCGCTGGCAGCCTGGGGCGGTCTCTTCCTGCTGCCCGGCCTGTATGCGGTGCGCGAGCTCGACCCGACTGCCCTCCCCGCAGACACTCGCCCGTTCACCGACCTGGCGGCACGACGCGTGGGCCGCATCGCCGTTCTCCTGCTCGTGATCGTCACCGTGCTGAACTGCGCCTGGGTGATGCGTGAGCGAAGTGGCGTGACCGCGCTGACCCCGGAAGAGCGCGCGGCGCAGTACCCCATCTCGAGGCGCTGCGCCGTGCGAATGTATGCGGGGATATGGGTGGGCCTCTACGGCGTGCCCCTGGTCGGGTTCACCGTGCTTCGCCGCGAAGCGTCGTAGCGAGGCTCAGCGCGAGGCTCAGCGCGACGCTCCCGGCCGCACCACCGCGTGTCGGGCGAGCACAGCCGCCACGCAGCAGGTGAGACGACGCGCTGTGGGAATGTCGAGGAACTCGTTCGGGCCGTGGGCGTTCGAGTTGGGGCCAAGCACACCCGTGATGAGGAACTGGGCTTCCGGGAACCGACGCCCCAGCATGTTGATGAAGGGAATGGATCCCCCCTCGCCCATGTAGGCGGCGTCCTTGCCGAAGTAGGCCAGCGACGCCTCAGAGGTGGCCGCCTCGAGCCAGGGCGCGAGCGCGGGGGCGTTCCAGCCGTCGGCCTGGTCTCCTTCGAAGGTGACTTCAGCCCCGTAGGGCGGATCGCTCTCGAGAACGTGCTTCACTGCCTCCAGCGCCTGAGCGGCGCTTGCCGTGGGGGGCAGGCGGAACGACAGCTTGAGCGCCGTGTACGGGCGAAGCACATTTCCGGCGCTCTCGAGCGCGGGAAGCCCTTCGGCCCCCGTAACCGAGAGCGTGGGGCGCCACGTTCGGTTGAGGATCAGCTCGGAATGGTCGCCGCAGAGAGGAGCCGCCCCGGCCACGAACGGGAACTTGTCGTACACCGCGGTATCGAGCACCCCAGCCACCACGCCAGCCTGAGCTCGACGGGCCTCCGGGATGGGCGCGTGCATCTGGGCGACCTTCACCTCGCCGGTGTGCGCGTCAGACAAGCGGTCGAGGAGCTCGCGCATGATGGCGAAGCTCGATGGCACAACGCCGCTTGCATCGCCCGAGTGCACCCCCTCCTCGAGGATGCGCACGCGCAGCGTTCCCCCCACCATGCCGCGCAGCGACGTGGTGCTCCAGAGGCGCTCGTAATCGCCGCAGCCGGAGTCGAGGCAGACGACCAGCGACGGGGTTCCGATGCGCTCGCGCAGGTGCTCGACGTAGGCGGGCAGATCCGGGCTTCCGCTCTCCTCTCCCGCCTCGATGAGAATGACACAGCGCGCGTGCGGCACGCCCTGCTCGGCCAGCGCCTTGACGGCGGTGAGCGATGCGAACGCGGCATACCCGTCATCGGCGCCCCCTCGTCCATACAGGCGCTCTCCGCGCATGACCGGCGTCCACGGGTCGAGGCCTTCAGCCCAGCCATGCATCTCCGGCTGCTTGTCGAGATGCCCGTAGAGCAGCACCGTATCGTCGATGGCACCCGGGATCTCGATGAAGATCACTGGCGTTCGCCCCTCGAGCTCGACGACCTCGAGCGTCATGCCCGGCAGGCTGCGGGCGCTGCACCAGTCAGCGATGAGCGTGACCGCACGGTGCATGTGGCCGTGCTCGGCCCAGCGAGGGTCGAAGTGCGGAGACTTGTTCGGAATGCGGATGTAGTCGTGCAGCGTGGGCACGATCTCGCGGTTCCAGATGTCTTCGACGTACGCGCTCGTCTTTGCACTGTCGAGCGTTCCGTGCTCTACCTCGATGGACATTGAAGGGGCTCCTCGTGGGTGTGATGGCGCCGCGGCGCGGTCCTCGACTTCTCCTCGCGACCGCGCCGCCCCTCTTCCCGAGCCGATCGCGCCTTATCTCCCCTTCTTCTTTCCCTGGAAGTCGCCCGCGGTTACCACGTTGAGCTGGGTCAGATCGATGTACCTGCGCATGGCGGCGAGGACCTGGGCGGCTGTGAGCGAGCGCATGGAGCGCTCGAGGGTCTCATCCCACTTCATGGTGCGTCCCACGTGCTCATAGGCCGCAAGCCGAGACACCAGCGAGCTGTCCTTTGCACGCTCGACCTGGCGGCTCTGAAGCAACCCATTGCGCGCCGCCTCGATCTCCTTCTCGGTGAATCCGTCCTTGAACGCCTTCTCGAGCACCGCTCGCACGTTCTGGCGCACCTTGTCTGCGTTCTGCGGCGCGTAGATGGCGTACACGCCGAATCGCGCCACCTTGTCGAGGGGCTCTGCCGAGAAGCTGGAGCCCACCCCGTAGCTGACGCCCAGCTCCTGGCGCAGGCGCGTGGCGAGCCGTGAGTTGAGGAACCCGCCACCGAGCACGTAGTTCCCCAGAATCAGTGCCCCGTAGTCCGGATCGGCAGACGACATCGCGGTCTTGAGGCCCGCGAGATACACGGCGTTCTCCTTGTCCGGCGTCTCGATCACCTTCTCGAGCGGACTCACCGCGAACAGCTCGCTCGGGATGCGCGCGTAGGCGCTCGGGCTCTTCCAGCCGCCCAGCACCTCCTCCACGAGCTTCGTGAACGCCGGCGCTTCAAAGTCACCCACGGCGGCTCCAGATCCATCGCTGGCCCCGTAGAAGGCTGCGTGGAATGCGGCAAGATCGGCGACCTGCACGTGCGCCAGCTCGGCGAGCTCTTCGTCTGGCGTGCTCACGTGTCTCGGATCGCCCGCCGGATAAGGGTTCAGGTGACGGCTCAGCAGATTCGAGGCCAGGGCCTGCGGGTCGGTCTTGCTCTGCTCGAGTCCCACGAGCTCCTCCTGACGCATCTGCTCGAGCTCATCAGGGGGAAAGGACGGATCTCGCAGCACCTCGGCCACCAGCCTCAGCACGTCAGCGAGGTTGTCGCGGAGCGTTTCGATGGAGATGGTCACGCTGGTGGCGTCGCCCCCCACCGAGACCCTTGCCTTGAGCCGATCGAAGCTGTCCTTGAGCTGCTGGCGCGTGTGCTTGCGCGTGCCGCGCAGCAGCATGGCGGCTGTCAGCTCGCCGATGGTCTCCTTGCCCTTGAGCGCGGCCAGGGTTCCGAAGTGCAGGGTGAGATTAACGTGAACCGCGCGCCCCCGCGTCTTCTTGGGCAGCAGCGCAAGCTTTATGCCACCAGGCGTGCGAACGCGGGTGAGGTGCTTCTCGATGTTCTCCGGAGAGGCGTCGAACTTCTCGCCGGCCACCACCGCGGCCTCGCCCTTGTAGCCTTCGACCAGCTTGCGGACGTCCGGGCTCTCGGGAATCTCGACTCGTTCCGGCGCCTTGGTGGGAATGAACTGGGCCAGGGTGCGGTTCGACGGGCGGAAGTACTGTGTCGCCACCCGCTGCACATCGGCCGCCGTAACCTTGCGCAGGTTGTCCCGGTAGAGGAACAGCAGGCGCCAGTCACCCATGGCCTGCCACTCGGAGAGGTCCTTGCCCACGTGCTCGGTGTTGTTGAGCGAGAGCTCGAGGTGCTTGAGCAGGTTCGACTTCGCACGCTCGACCTCGTCTGGCGTGACGGGGGCCTTGCGAACCCCTTCCTCCACCGTCTCGAGGAGCGCGGCTCGGGCCGGCTCCATGGGCGCCCCCGCGCGCATCTCCGCCGAGAAGATCGCCACGCCGGGATCGTGGAGCTGGTAGGTGTAGCCCCCCACCGAGGTGGCCTTTCGCGCGTCGACGAGCGCTTTATAGAGCCGGCCCGTGGGGGCCTCGGCCATCAGCTGCATGAACACGTCGATGGGCGCGAAATCGACGTGCGACCCGGCTGGCACATGATAGAGGGTGGCCAGGTCCTGCGACTCGCCCACGCGGCGGAGAACGATCTCACGCTCTCCGTCCTGCGCCGGCTCTCTCGTGTAGATGGCGGGCAGCACGCGGCTGGGGCGCGGAATCGGGCCAAAGCTCTCGGCCACCGTTCGCAGCGCAAAGGCCACATCGAAGCGGCCCGCCACCGCCAGGACGGCATTGTCCGGCTGATACCACGTGCGGTAGAACTGCTGGAGGTTCTCGATGGGCACGTTCTCGATGTCAGAGCGCGCGCCGATGGTGGGGTGACCGTAGTTGTGCCAGAGGAAGGCCGTCTCGAGCGCCCGCTCGACCATGATGTCGCCCGGGCTGTTCTCGCCCGACTCGAACTCGTTGCGCACCACCGTCATCTCCTTGTCGAGATCGGCCTTTGCAACGAACGAGGTGACCATGCGATCGGCCTCCATCTCGAGGGCCCATCGCAGGTTGGCCTCTGTTGCCTCGACGGTCTCGAAGTAGTTGGTGCGATCGAGCCAGGTGGTCGCATTGCTGTGCGCGCCGTGCTCAGAGAGCTCGTCAGGGATGTGGGGATGGCGTCGGCTCCCCTTGAACAGCATGTGCTCGAGGAGATGCGCCATGCCCGTCTCACCGTAGCGCTCGTGCCGCGACCCCACGAGATAGGTGATGTTGACCGTGACGTTCTGCACCGAGTCGTCCGGGATGAGCAGCACGCGCAGGCCGTTGTCGAGCCTGTACTCTGAGATGCCCTCCACGGTGGTCACGAATCGAACCCCCTTGGGCAGCGATGTTGCGCCTGAAGAGGCGCTCGGCGCGGGGGGAGCGACAGGCGCTGCAGAGGCGGGCGCCAGAAGCTCGATGACCAGGGTGTAGACCAGGAGAAGTGCGACCAGGGGATGGCGTCTCATGGGATCTGCTCTCTGTCGTGACATGCGCGACGCTGGGGATTGCCGGCCCCCACGATGGCGTCGGGGCACGGGCGTGGGACGGGGTGGGCGCAGGGGTTGTTCCCGGGTGTCTTGAAATCCTGTCACGTGCCGCAACGCCTGCGCCTCGTCGGGGTTCTTCTGGTCACGTTCGTGGCGTGCCTTCTGTACCGTTCGCCAGATGCCACGAGCCGCTCGTACGGCGATGACGACATCCGCCAGATGAAGCGGGCAGACGAGCGGGCCAACCGCCGCACCCGCACGGCAGCGCAGGCCGTGTTCCCCATCGAGGTCATGAAGGAGCCGCCCCATGATCCCCCCGTGGTGGCGCGCATGCTGCCCTACCGCGACTGGGATGACGAGTATCGCGCCTACTTCAAGCGACACGTGGGCGAGGCCTCGATCGACCTTGAGCCCACCATCCTGGTGATGCACTTCACCGCATGCGAGACGTTCGACGCCGCGTGGAACGTATTCACCCGCGGCGCCAACATGTCGGCGGGCGACCGAGGCACCGTCTTCGGCCACCCCTCGGTGCACTTCATGATCGACCGCGATGGCACCATCTACCAGCTGCTTCCCTTGAACCGCCGCGCAACCGGGACCTACGGCGTGAACCACTGCGCGCTGCAGGTCGAGATGGTGGCGGTCGATGAAGCCGATCTGATGAACAACCCCGCCCTCCTGAAGGCGAGCTTCCGACTCGCCCGCTCGCTGAGCGCCCGCTTCCACATCGACCCCACCCACATCTACGGGCATCACCAGGTGAGCCAGGGGAGATCGGCCGTGCCGGCCTACCTGGATCTGGCTGATTCCACCTGGCCCACGAGCTACCCGCCTGCGTGCGCGCGCACCGACCCAGGTGAGGGGTACATGGGCTGGCTGCGGTACTTCCTGAGATACGCCCCCGCGGCGCGCTGACGCCACGCCTGGCGCAATCGCGAACCGCTGACGAGGCAGGGGGAGACCCCCGGCAGTCAGAATCGAGACGGCATGTTCACGCTCGATCGCCGTTCTGCCATCTTCCGTGCGGAGTTCAAAGCCCCGCTGTTCCAGGCCTTCAACCAGGCGTGGCAGCTTCAAGAAAGCCTCTTCCAGGTGCTCTCCACGCACCGGATCCGCGCCAGCGACGTGCGCCTCGAGCGCCGCGACGGCGAAGCCTCGTGCACGGCCAACGTGATCTCGCTGGGGGCTGTGGTGAACGTGCGCCTCACGCACATCGAGGTGTTCTTCATGTCGCTTGAAGACACCGACCCGGTTCGACTGCAGATGCTGGCGTCGCTCGTCGAGTGCTTGCGCGGCTTCGCCTCGGGCTATCGGCTCTTCAGCCTGGCCTACGACCACCACGGGGCGCTCGATGGCGGCGCGAGCGCCAGCGCGTTCATCGGGCGCTACGTGCAGCCTCCCTCTTCTGAAGCCCTCGGCGCGCACTGTGGAAGCTCGGCGGTCTTCTACTACGGCCCGGGCGGGTCGCGAGCCGCCACGTCGGTGCACCTCGAGGCGTCATCGATCGTGCAAGGCGGTCTCTTCGTCAAGACGAACTGCGTGTGGAACGCCGAGGAAGCGGCGCTTGATGAGGTCATGCGCGATGCCGCTGCGGCGGCCCGAGATTCCCTGGCGATGCTGGGCCTGTCCGGCGCCTAGAGGCGCGGCCGAAGAGGTCGCGCCGATCAAGACGCAAGAGCTGGAAGTCCGGCCGGGCTTCTCGCCGAAAGAGAGGGCGCGCAGATGGGAATGACCTCGACGTGAGCTTCGAAGAAGACATTGGACAAGCCCTCGCCGAGACCCGCATCCATCGGGGGCGCCGATCACGGCTTCTCACGGTGGGCACCACCGAGCTGCCGTACATCCTGCTGAACCCGTCGCGCGTGAACCAGGGAGACACCGTGGTCCGACGCGGCGTGCTACGCGTGGAGGAACCCACGCTGCTCCTGCTCCACCGACCTATGCAGTTCAACGGGTTCAGCGATGACGAAGGCGACCGTCAGGACGCCCTCATCGCGGTGGGGCGCATGGCGCACATGCCTCCCGCCCGGTACACCAACCGCGACATGCAGATGGACGTAATCGACGGCAAGCTCGATCGCGTTCTCGCCGACCTCGACAAGCAGCTCGATGCTGACCACGACGAGCGCACGGGGCTCGTCAGCGGCCCTGTCGAGCTCTGGCACCTCAGCCTGCTCGTCTACGTGATGCAGATGGTGCGAACCTCGGCGGGGGGCGACGTCAGCGACCTCGCCCGCAAGCTGCGCGAGAACCCGTAGGCGCCTGCCCGCGCGCTAGAAGAAGCGACGGGCGCCGATGTAGCGCGATCGGTAGTAGCTCTCCTCGAGGCTCGAGACGGTGACGCCGCGAGAGCTCGAGGCGTGGATGAAGTAGCGGTTGCCCAGGTAGATGCCCACGTGCGACGGGCCCGGCAGGTAGGTGCTGAAGAACACGAGGTCACCCGCCTGAGGGGCCTCCACGGCGCGACCCTGCTGATACTGCTCGTCGGCCATGCGGCGCAGCTGGATGCCGGCGAGCGCGAAGATGCGCTGGGTGAATCCCGAGCAGTCGACGCCGTGGGCACTGGTGCCACCGAACACGTACGGCACGCCCTCCATCTGGTGGGCCATCGCGGTGATTCGGGTGATGAGACGGCCGCGTCGCGACGCCAGCGGCGCGCGCCTGTGCCGAGCCGCCTCAGCCGTGGTGCTGGCCGCGGGAGACGCGGCGGGTGCGCTGATGGCGGGATCGGGCGTGACGCTCTCGGCGGGAGGAAGCTCTGGCCGAGCCCCCCACGCGCCCAGGCTGGACGCGAAGGTCGAGGCGATGAGGATGAGCGAGAACGAACCCGCGCGGACGACGCTTGAAAAAGTACGGACTTGAGACATAG
>RGZZ01000144.1 GCA_010028905.1 Pseudomonadota bacterium
CACCCTGCCCCGCGCCACCGCGAGCGACGCGCCGCCCACGGCGCCCCGCAAGTGGACCGTGCTGCTCTACAGCGCCGCCGACAACGATCTGCGCCCCTGGATGGAGCACGATGTTGCTGAGATGGAGCAGGTTGGGGGCGACCAGAACACCAACCTGCTGGTGCAGATCGATCGCGGTCGCGCCGGGGGAGGCTGTCAGCGCATTGCGCTGCAGTCTGACGCGAGCCTCGGCGGCGCCCCCGATGTCATCGACTCCCCCGTCGACCAAGACCTCGGCCAGGTGAACATGGCGTCGGCCGACACCCTCGCGGGCGCACTGCGGTGGGCCATGCAGAAGTATCCCGCCGAGCACTTCATGCTTGTCATCTCAGATCACGGCAACGCGTGGAAGGGCTGCTGCCAGGACGACTCCCACCTTGGGTGGATGAATCTGCCCGCCCTGAAGTCTGCGTTGCAGACGGTCACGGCCGAGACGGGCCGCAAGCTCGATGTCGTCGGTTTCGACGCCTGCCTCATGGCCAGCACCGAGGTGGCGTGGCAGCTCAAGGATCAAGCGCGCTACATGGTGGCGTCTGAGCAGACCGAAGGGGCCGACGGCTGGCCCTATACCCCCATTCTCGGCAACGGGCGTCTCGAGGCGCTTCAAGCGCGGCTGAACCAGCGTCTCAACACCACGCCGGAAGAACTTGTGAAGCGCATCGTGGGCAAATCGGCAGACACGCCGGAGATCACGCACACCCTGTCGGCCATCGATCTCGAGAAGATGGCGCCGTTGCAGCAGGCCCTCATCGATCTGCGCGGCGCGCTCCTCGCCCCGCAGGTGACCCAGGGCCAGTTGCGCGAGGTTCTGGCAGGGTGCGAGCACTTCTTCGGCTACCGTGACCTCGGTCACTGGCTTTCGCTTCTCTCGGCGGATGGCCCGGTCAACGATCCCGCCGTGAAGGCGGCGGCGCAGCGGGCACAGGAGGCTTATCGCGATCTGATCATCGCCGAGCAGCACAACGGCGATCATCCCAATGCCAGCGGCCTCACCATTCACCTGACGAAGCCGAACGACGTCTACACCTACATGGCGCTCGACTTCCAGAAGGCCACCGACTGGGTGGCGGTGGGCAACAAGACCGGCCCACCGGTTTGAGCCCCCAGCCGCAGTCGCTCAGAACGAGCCGTCACCGCTTCAAATACACCGGATTGGTGATGGCCACGTGCCGTCCACCCACGGCCTCCACAAGCTCGACGCGCACGAAGGGGGTGTCGCGCACCTCGAACGTGATCGCCTGGCGGGGGGCTGTCACCACTGTGGTCTGCTCGACGCCGCGCGCCGTGATCACGCGCAGCATCGTGCCGCTGCCGCCCTCGACGCGGGCACGGCAGCGCAGCGTGTCGGACGCGCGCACGGTGTCGCCCCCTTCCGCCGCGAACGTCTCGTCGTTGCCGGGGTCGGCCTCGAGCACGAGGCGAGGGGCGCGGGCGTCCCGGGTCACGGTCATGTGGCCTGCGCGGACGCCCTCCATGAGCGCGTCGCGCGACAGGGCGCGGGCGTGGATGTACGTGATGGGCGTGTGCAGCGGTCCGGGGTGATGCAGGTCGCTGCCGCCGCGGATGGGAACCCGCAGCCCCTTTGCGTACATGGCGTCGATCCAGGTGAGGCGCCGCACCAGCGTGGCCTCGTCAGTTCCGTTCCAGACCTCGGCATTGTCGAGCTTCTCGTTCCAGTCGAAGCCCTTGGGCGGCAGCACGGGATAGCCTGGGTGGTTCAGCCCGATGCCCCCTCCCGCCGCGTGCACCGCGTCGATGACGCGGGCCAGCGCCTCGGGGGTTGCGGGAGAGAAGCGGAAGTCACACCACATGCCTTGGGGAATGCCCCAGGCGTTGAAGTGGCCGAACTCGGTGGTGATCTCCTCGCCGAGCAGCACCAGGGGGCGCTTTCGCCCGTGGATGCGGGCCACCTCGGCGTGACCGCTCACCGTGTTGTGGTCGGTGAGGGTGAGCCAGTCCCACCCCTGCGCAGCGCGGTCTGCGAGCAGGGCCGCCAGCGATTGCGAGGCGTCGGCGCTGTGGGTGCAGTGGTTGTGGAAGTCGCCCTTGTACCAGCCAGGCCACGGGTTCAGCACGCCTGGCTCGTAGCGAAGCGGTGATTCTTTCCGCACGACGGTGTGCTTGTCTGTTTCAGAGAAGATGGTCAGGGTGAGCGAGTAGCGCATGTCGACGGTGTCTGACCCGCAGTAGGCGAGCAGCGTCCAGCGTCCTGGCGTGAGCGGTCCGGCGATCCAGCCCGGCGTGGCCTCGTCGGGGGTTACGAAGGCGCCGTTGCCGTTGCGGCTGAACCCCAGGCCACGAAAGCTCTCTGCCCCCGTGCCGCGCGGATCGAAGAGCACGAAGTGGGCCCAGCGGTAGAAGTAGTCGATGGCGTTGCCCGTGCGCGCGCCCACGGCGGGCTGCAGGTCGTCGAGGCGCAGCTCGAGGCGACGGGTTCCCCTGGGCAGATCGAAGCCGATGGGAACGGTGCAGGTGCGGTCGGGGGGGAACGCGGCGTTGGGAACCGTTCCGGTCAGGGTGAGGCGGGTCACGGTGACGGGGTCGAGGGCAAGATCACGTGGGCTTCCCGCGGGCACGTTCGGTACGCGGCAGGGGGCCCAGGCGGTGACGGTACGTCGTTCGGTGTGGGTGTTGTAGGCGCGATCCGGCAACATGCGCGCGGGACGGGGAAGTTTGGGCGCAGGGTTTGCCGTGGCCTGCCCCACGATCGATGCGTCGGCCTCGAGGGGGTAGGTGCCGGGTTCCAGCTCGAGCGCGTAACGGCCCAGTGCGTCGGTACGGCACGCCTCGCCCCAGGGAAGCGCTCGCACCACGACGCCGGGCAGCGGACGTCCGCTGCGACGGTCGCGTACCTGCCCGCGCTGGGTGCGCATCCCTGTCGAGCCAGAGAGAGCCACGCGCACCTCGAAGACCGACACGCTTGTCCCTGTGAGGTCGATGCGCAGGCGGTCGGTGGTGATGGGGGCGCCGGTGTGAAGCGTCCAGGTGCGCGCGCACGAAGATTCTGGCGTTGCGCCCTCGGGGGTGCGGGCCTCGCCCAGCGCCAGAGTGCCTCCCGCCTGGCTCGCGTGCATCGTCACGCGGCGCACGTGGCGGTTCCACTCGACCAGCACGACCCGGTCGAAGGTGACGGGCTGCTTCCACGACAGCTCGAGCCACGAGGCGTCGCCCTTGCCGCTGTCCCAGCGGGTGTCGAAGTCGCCGTCGTTCACCGTGCGGGGCTCGTAGCCTCCCGTCTTGTCGAACGAGGCGGTGACCTCTGCCTGCCGTGCGAGGTTGGGGGCCGTGGGGCCCGCGGAGGGCGCCTGGGCTGAGGCGAACTGTGCCAGGCACATGAAGAGGGTGAGGGCGACGATGCGCCCGGCAATGGCCTTCCGATGCACCTGTGGGAGGGGCGGTGCAGGGCGTGGCAGAGAGAGGTGGTCGTTCATGGCGTCAGGCTTCGCGGGTCGGTCTCTGCGATTCCCGCTGGTTCGCGCGGGTCGTCGAGCGCTCAGTCGCCGCAGGCCGACTGCTGCCCCTTGCGCTTGAAGTCGTAGACGGTCTTCATCACGTCCATGCCGATGCCCACCGCTTGACCACCCATGAAGAAGGCCAGGGCCAGGGGGTGTGACAGCGGCGTGACCAGGGGAGTGAGCGAGGCTGCCGTCGAGAGGATGTCGCCCGCGATGAGGTGTGACACGTCGACGAGCTTGTCGGTCTGGGTGGCATGGGGGTTTTTGTAGGTGCCGCGGATCTCGCGCAGGTCGGCGGCGATGGCCACCACGCCGGTCAGGGTGTTGACGGCGTTGAAGGTGTCGAGGAAGCCGGTCAGCCCGGGGGGCAGCGGGGTCACGTTGGCCGCCATGCTCATCACCGCGGGGGTGTCGCTGAAGAGCAGGTGCAGCGCGAGGTTGTTGGTGTACCGGGCCGCCATCTCGCGCTTGTTGAGGGGCTTCACCCCGACCATCGCGCCCAGGGTGACGCTGTCGGTCGGAGTGGGGTGCGGGTCGCACGGGGCAGACGTTACGTCGGTATTGGGGAGGTCGGGCTGCTCCGAAGTCGCTGCCGAGGAGGCATTTGGGCGCAGGGTGGGGGGGTTGCCGAGGATGAGCGCCGTCGGATTCATTGCGTTCAAGCCCTTCCGCCCGTTTGCTGGTGTGTCTGCTCACGATAGGGCCTCGACCGAGAAGAATCCTGAAATCGTGTTCTTCAGGAGGCGGAGATCCACAGTGACGCTGCTTCGATGGCCGGGATTTAACATTTATTTGACACATGGCGCCGCGCAGGGTGGTACGCTGGAGACCTAGAGGTGAAGGGTGCCGACGATGCGCTGGTTGCAGGTTTGGCGCCCATCGAGGGAGAGTGTCACGTGATCGCCGCAGCGCCCATGCGCATCCACAACCCGTTCCTGTGCGTGCCTGCGTCTGTTGGCAACCCATCGCGCCCCACCGCAACTGACTCGGCAGACGCTTCGCGTTCCCTCGACCAGGTTGTGCTGGGTGCTCAGCCGAACGCGGCCGCGCCTGCGTCCCCCGCCGTCGTTCCGAGCACGGCCCTGCGCCTGGGAATGGCGGTGGCGCTGGGGCTCACCGCCTGGGGCGCAGTGACCCCCGCGCTGGCCGCCGCGCCTCCGCCTGCTGCGGTGTCGATCTCACAGTCGGCAACCGCGACGCAGGGGAGCCCCTCGAAAGCGGTGCCCGGCGCGCAGACCGCTGCTGCCCAGCAGGTCGCACCCGCGGTGAACCTGAGCCGTCACATGCGTAACGTCAAGCGCGAGATCGACGCGTGCATCGCGCAGCCGCAGCGCTTCGCGAACGTCATCGAGGGTTTCGGGCAGGGGCGCGAGGGCAACTGCTCGGCCGTTGCGGTCATCAAAGCCTCGATGCAGCACTATGGCACGGGCGCCCTGGGCAAGGTGGTGGCCACGCCCCAAGGGTACCAGGTCACGACCCGGACCGGCGTCACCTATGCCATCTCGTTCGAAGAGCTCGAGCTCGCTGATGAGCTCGAGCACTTCGCCTCGTGGGATGCGCGGGTCTCATCCTACGCCACCCTCTGCTACGCCACCATGGCCAAGTCAGTGGCGCTCTACGAGCTCGACAATGCCCACTCGTTCAAGGAGGCCTTGCAGACCCTCGGAAAGCCGCAGTTCGTGCTCACCGACGCGCGCATGCTCGGCGTGGCCAACGACCTCAAGCCGGTGGCGCTGAATCAGCAGGGCTATCGCGGGTATGACGCAGTCATCGGCGTCAGTGACAAACATGCGGTGCTCATCACGGAGAAGAAACCCGGCAGCGGCCGCTATGTCACCGATCACTACGGCGCGGCCTATGACTACAGCGGCACCGACACCAACCGACGTCCTCTCGTGCAGGCCTGGGGGTATTCCGCTGAGGGCGCGCACGAGATGGCTGGCGACTGACGCATCTCGTTCATCGCGGGGCGCACGCTCAAGAGGGCGGTAGCACCGCCGAAGACTGAAGGCTGTTTCCCCACAGGGACCGGCCTCTCTTTCGCGAAATCCCGGCCATCGGATTTTCGGGAAGGCGTGGAATGAGATGGGGCGATCGTTCACCCAGTACTGGTCGAGTACGGTCTGTCGGGCTGCTGCGCGCGATGAGGGGAGTCCGTTGATCTATCTCTCGGGCGATGCGTTCGCTCGCCATGAGGTGTCTGCCGGTGACCGCATCTACGCCATCACGGTTCGCGACGGCCGCGTGCTGCTCATCGCCCGCATGGAGGTGGGCATCGTTGCTGACACAGACCAGGCGCAGGGGCTTCTCGAGAGCGTTGATGACGCGTCGAGCAGCCACCTGCTGGCCGAGGAGTGCACCGCGCTGCGCTTCGATCGCAAGGTCTCGAAAGCCGTGCTCAAGCGTCTGCGCTTCATTGCAGCGCAGGGTGGGCGACCCATCGACCCCAGCGCGGGCAGAGGAGAGATAGACGTGGCGCTGCTGCGTGGTGTGCGTCTCCTCGACGACGCGTCGGCGCAGCGCTTCGACGAGATGTTCGTGGGGGAGACCACCTATCGGCCCGAGTTCACCGAAGATGAAGAAGACGACGATGAAGCCCTCGACGGGCTTGCGCTGCTGGAGGCCCTCGCCGCGTGGTTCGACGCCGAGGGGGTTCCCTATGAGGTCGATGATGACGGCGATCTGAACCTCGAGGTCGAAGTCGATGACGAGACCTTTCCTGTGCTCATCCTGGGGAACGACCCATATGTGTCGTACTTCGTCGCACTGCCCCTGCGCGTGCCGCGTCGGCGCTATGGGGTGATGATGGAGGCGCTTCTGCGGGCAAACTTCAAGAGCGCGGCGGTCTACTTCGACTTCGATTTCGACGAGGGCATCGTGCAGTGCCGGTCGCGCACCATGAATCCCGGCGCGATTCTTGAGGGCGAAGACCTGGGCGATCTGTTCGAGATCACGGTTGAGCTCTCGCGTCGCTTTCTGCCGGCCTTCAAGCAGGTCATCGATGATGAGGCCACGCCTGAGGAAGCGGTCGATGCCGTTCTCGCCCAGCTGGCCATCGACGCCGCGGGCGGTGCCGAGAACGTGCGGTCGCACGATGAGGCCGACTCCGACGGGGTGCTCGAGATGGGGGCGGTCGATCTGGCTCGCCTGTTCCGCACGTTGCAGATCGAGACCGAAGGCGCAGACGAAGACGAGCCCGACGGAGACTAGGGCGTGTCTTCCTCGCCGACGCGCGGGCTGCGCCTCTCGGAGCGGGTCTTTCTCGGATTGTTCGTTGCGGCCAACATCCTCGTTCCCCTGCTGCTCATCGAGTTCTACCCGTTCACCATCGCGCCCATGTATGACACGCGCCTGCGCGAGGTGACGCTCTACGCGGTACGCGGGCCTTCTGGCCAGCCATTGCCCGCGCGTGACTTCGGACTCGACATCGCCAATCTCGGCGCCGACGGTACAGCCACCTCACCCTTCCACCGACATCGCGCGCGCATCCCGTTCGACAGCGTGAACATCGTGGGTCAACCGCCCCTCGCGCCGCAAGCGCTGGCGCGTCGGGTGAAGCAGCAGCTGGCGGCGATGTCGATCCCCTGGGTCATCATCACGCGCACAACCCTCGGGGCCGTTGACGCCGAGCGTGCTGGTGTGGTGAAGGTCGAAGAGATGCGGGTCGAGAGGACACCGTGAGCGATTGGGTGAATCGACTTGACCTCACTCGTCTCTCAACGCCGCTCTTCGGGCGCGTTTCGGTGGCGCTCGTGCTGCTCATGGCGCTGCACCTCACCGCCAACATGCCCCTCGAGCGGCTCGGGCAGGGCATTTCCGTGGGCACGGTCTCGGCGGCGGGGCTTCTGCCTGCGTGGCTGTATGGCGACGTTCGGCTGCTCGCCTTGCTGTGGGTGGCCTTCGTGGTGTGTGGGGCCTTGTGGATGGGCGATTGGATGGTTCCGCTCAGCAGCTGGGGCGCCACCCTGGCGTTCACGGGCTACGTGTCGGTGTATCTGCAGAACGCACCGTTCTGGGATCACAAGTGCCATCTGCTCAACCTGGTGATGTTTGTGCAGTGCGCCTGGTACCATATCTACGCGCAAGAGATTCGGGCGGCCCGGCGTGAGGGGCGCCTGCTCACGACCCCGCTCTATCCGCAGTGGGCGTATGTCGCATCGGTCTTCGCCATCTGCTGCCACTACTTCTTTGCGGGGCTCTCGAAGCTCATCGAGGGGGGCGGATTGCGCTGGGCCGATGGCCTCACGTTTCAGCTGTGGATTCTGGCGCGAGGCGATGGCGACACGTGGCTCGGCTCGATGGTGTTGGCGCACCGCAGCTTGAGCCAGGTGTTTCAGATCACCGCCCTCGGTTTCGAGCTGCTCGTTCCGCTGGCCCTCTTCTGGCCGCGCTTTCGTGTCGCCGTGGGCCTCTTCTTCATCGGCTTCCACCTGTCATCGCACCAGATCTTTCCGGATGTGGTGTTCACCGCCAATCTGGTGGTCGTGTGCCTGTTCTTCGTGATGGAGCCTGCGCTCGCGTGGTGGGCAGCGAGGCAAGCGAGAATGGAGACAGAGTCTGTGGTTTCACCAGAAGGGTGAAGCCACAGACCCCGCGTGGGTGTGTCGGGTCGGGCAGCGGAGCGCGCAGGGATAAAGGTCAGTGGGTGGTGACAGAGGCGGTGTACGACTGGGTGCCGTGGCTCACGATCACGCGGAGCACGTACACGCCGCGCTGCAGGTTGTAGGTGGCTCGACCCGATGTCGGGCCCGTGGTGTATGCGTTGGCCTGACTTGCGCCACCGAGGGGGAACTCGCTGCCGGTCATCGAGGTCGGGTCGCAGATGAAGGCCGAGATGTTGGCGTTCGCGCCACTGATGTTCACCTCTACAGTGAGCGGTCCACCGCTCGAGGTGACATTGAAGTACATCGCCTGGTATCGGTCTGGCCAAGGCCCGCTGAACGTGCCGGTCCAGGGCCGCGCTCCGGGTTCTACCGGGCCGCGCATCGGTGGGGGGCCTCCCGTGGGCGGCGCTCCTACGCCCACAGGGCGCAGCCCCGGCCAGGCGTTGCCGTTCGGGTCGGTTCCGCCAGGAGTGGTCGGTCGCAGGGGTGCGGGCGTGGGGGTGGGATTGGGACGCAGCCCTGGCCAGGCGTTGCCGTTCGGGTCGGTCCCGTTGATGCGGGGAAGATTGAACACGTAGGGCTGGGGATTCAGCGTCACCGACCACACGGCATTGTTGCCGAGCAGGGTGACGGTGACCAGCAAGGGTTCGGCCTGCGGCACGTTGACCGTGGCGTCACCTCGCCCCCCTTCGGTGGTGGCGATGGCGCCGCCCGAGGCGAAGTAGTGCCGCCCTGCGTCGCTGAAGGACACCGATACGCTCGACGAGCCGCTCTGTGCCCGTGCCTCGCAGTGCACCTGCATGGGGCCGGCGCCCGCATTGATGCGGTAGTAGTAGGTGACGCCTCCCCCCGTTCCTCGAGCGCCTCCGGCGGGCCAGGGCGTAGGGTTGCTGGGGTCGGTGGACTGGGCCCGTGCCGCGCTGCTCAGGGTGAGCAGCAACAGGAGCAGGGTGGTGAGGTGTCTGTGCATGGTAGAGCGCTTCGATTCTCTTTCATTGCTCATGTCGCCATCATCGCATGGGCTCAATAGCAGTGCAAGGGTCGCTGGTCGTAGTCCCTGTGATCGCAGTCACGGGCCTGCGCGATGGGGGCTGCGGGTGCACGAGGCTCAACCGCCTCACGCCTGCGGGCAGACGCGGTAGT
Source organism: Pseudomonadota bacterium (assembly GCA_010028905.1). Taxonomy (NCBI): domain Bacteria; kingdom Pseudomonadati; phylum Pseudomonadota; species Pseudomonadota bacterium. The sequence continues at coordinate 9,242 of RGZZ01000144.1, forward strand.
CGGGCACCTCTTCGCCCATAACCTCGAACAGCGCGGCGAACATGGCGTTGCGGGCCAGGCTTGTGTGGTCGCCCACGAGCACCAGCTTGTGGCGCGCGCGGGAGAGAGCCACGTTCAGGCGTCGTGGATCTTGCAAGAGCTCCGGCACGTCGCCGCCGTTGGCGCCCACCAGCGAGATGATCATGACATCGCGCTCATCGCCTTGAAAGCGGTCGACGGTGTCGACCCAGCTTCGCGTGTTTGCGATGTCAGGCAGCTGCTGGGCGAGCTCCCGGCGGATGCCGGCAACCTGGGCGCGGAACGGCGCCAGAACGCCGATGCGTCGCTCGGCCTCGCGCGGGTCGCGCAGCCGCGCGTCGGCGTCGACCAGCGCTCGAGCGATGCGGCCCACCCATTCGGCCTCGCGCACGTTGGTTCGGGCCCCCTTGAAGTGCGGCGGCACGTCGACGAACACGATGGGGCGGTGGGGGTCGAGGATGTCGCGCAGGTCTTCTTCGACCGTGTGATGGGCGATGTCGTGACGCTCGCCGGCCACGTCGTCGTGCGGGCGCAGCTTCGCATCGTACCACATGCGGCTGGGAACCGCACAGATGGCGTCGTTCATGCGGTACTGCTCCTCGAGTACGACGAGCCCTTCGCTCCCTGCGGCGGCCGCCTTGCGCTCAAGCACCTCGAACAGCGAGCCGCTCTCGCGGGTGACGCCGTCGCTTGATGGGTCGACCAGGCGAATGGGCGCCAGCTGCTTGGGGTCGCCCACCAGCACGAAGCGCTTTCCGTAGCGCAGGGGGGCGAGCGACATGGGCACGCTCAGCTGGGTGGCCTCGTCGATGATGACGAGGTCGATCTCACCCAGCATCGGCTGGTACTCGCCCTTGGCCAGCATGCTTGCGGTTGCGGCAATCACCGAGCGTTCGGCGCACAGCCGCTTGACGGTCTTGAGCTTCTGCTCGAGGGGCTCAGCGCGGTCGTACAGACGGTCGAGCACGCACGCCTGCACGTCGTCGGCGATGGCCGCGGTACGGCCCAGGCGAAGCACCTGCGACTGCATTCCGCCCTCGATGAGCTTGCGCACCACCTGATCGACGGCGCGATTGGTCTGCGCACTCACCAGCACGCGACGTCCGGCGTCTACGTGGGCGCGGATCATGGCCCGCAGGAGGGTCGTCTTCCCCGCGCCCGGAGGACCCAGCACGAGCATGTAGTCGCTCGTGCGAAGCGAGAGCTCGACAGCCTTCTGCTGCAGGGCGTTGAGGCGCTCATTCGACGGAGGCGCGTACCCAGGGGCGGGG
>RGZZ01000145.1 GCA_010028905.1 Pseudomonadota bacterium
ACCGGGCAGGGTCTTCACCGCCGAGAGCACATGCGCGATTTCGGGTTGAAGCGCGATGGCGGCGTCTTCCATATCATTGCGTGCGGAAGAAAGAGTCTCGATGAGATGTTCAAAGTCGTGACACGACGTGATGTCGGGATGCATCGTCGTGGCCCTCGTTTCTCCGCGCGCTAGACCGATGGTCTCGAACACGCGATGGAACATGCGCGCGCCTCCTGCGGTCGCGATCTCGCTCAGCACGCGCTCGCGCGACAGATTCCCGTCATCGGCGAACGACATGCAGGCCACGTCGGCCTGCGGCGCATCATAGCGAACCAGCCGGTAGCCGGACGCACGTGCGAGCGAGGGGGCACGATACTCCATGACCCCGGGCACGCCCTCGATCATGGCGGCGAACTCTTCGACGTAGGCGCGCGTGAAGATGGTGAAGAACACGCTCTGCCCGCAGAATGCGCCATCATGGCCGTATCTCTCGCGCAGCCAGCGGAGGAACGCGCGCAGCTCGTCGACCTCTTCGGTCATCCACTGCCAGTTCGCGCGCAGCAGCTCCGCGTGGGACAGCGGGGTTCGGTGGAAGAGGACGTCGTGGGGGGTCGTGATGTGATCGGTATAGGTCTGCAGGGGCGCCGCCAGCAGCAGATCGGCCTGGTGCTCGAACATGACGTCCCACGGGAGGTGCTTGCCACGCACCGTGTACCAGCGCGCGATGACCTTGTCCATGTGGCGCCAGCGCCAGGCCCCGTCGCCCATCTCGCAGGTCCACGTGTCGTCGAGGGCCTGTTCGACCTCGACGAACTCTCCGCGCCGCTCGGGTCGGCCGCAGCAGATGCCGTACAGCCGCACCCCTGGGTTGAGCGCGCGCAGCAGGCGCACGCGCGACGCGCACATGGCAGGTCGGTCGTGGTAGACGTAGAGAACGGCGACGCGGCTCATCGACAGATGATGGGAATGTCGGGCAGGCGCGTCTCCAGGCTCACGGCGCGCTCGGGCAGTCCCTCGTTCAGCGAGACGGTTCGCTGCTCGCGCAGTGCGATCTGGGCGGCCTCGATGACCTGCATGACGCGCACCCCGCTGTATCCATCGGTGAGCGGGCGCTTCTTCTCGGCGATGCAGTCGACGAAGTGTCGCAGCTCTACCCCGAGTGCTTCCGCCGGGTCTAGATGTGGGGTGACGACCTCGCCGACGTGATAGTCGGCCACGCAGCCCTGCTCTTCAGCCGGATCCGTGGATGCGCGCATCTCGACGCGGGTGTCGTGGATGCGGAGCTTCTCGACGGGCGCCATGTCGTCATAGACGAGCAAGCGGCGACTGCCGCACACAACGGTGCGGCGAATCTTCTCGGGAGCGAGCCAGCTCACGTGGATGTGGGCGGTGAACCCATCGCCGCCGATGGCATTCGTCCGAGCAGGTGATCGAGGATCGCGATGTCGTGCACGGCCAGATCGGAGATCACGTTGACGTCGCTTTGGAACCGCCCGAGATTTGCGCGCACCGAGTCGTAGGAGTAGAGCTGCTCGCCGAGGTGGCTGTCATCGATGAGCGCCTTGATCTTGCGCACGGCGCCGGTGTAGCAGTAGGTGTGACCGACCATGATTGTGAGCCCGCGGTGGCTGGCCTCCTGCGTCAGCCGCAAGGCCTCGGCCGCGCTGGCGCACATGGGTTTCTCGATAAGCATGTGCTTGCCCGCCGCCAGGCAGCGCGTGGCGATGTCGTTGTGCGTTCTCAGCGGGGCCGCGATCACCACGGCGTCGATCTGGGGGGTCTCGAGCAGCGCCTGGGCCTCACCAAAGACCTCGATGTCAGGATAGCGGGCACGCGCCTCCGCCTGGCGCACCTCTTGCCTGTCGCTTACCGCCACCACGCGCGCGCCAGGCGTCTCGCGGAGGTTGCGCACGACGTTCGGGCCCCAGTATCCGAATCCGATGACCCCAAATCTGATCATGCACGTTCTTTCTGGCAGGCATCTACGCCGCGACGCGAGAGCTTCTGGCACCCACATATTGATCGGCGCGACGGTTGTGGCCGCGCCTCCTGGGCGTCGTGTGTTCGGCGTGGGTCTGGTTGATTCTGTCTGGGGCGCTCGAACCCTCTTGTGGCTTCGTGTCTGGTATGGCGCAGTGGCGCGCCTGCTTCGTGTGACGCACGCGCGAGCGCACGGCTGTGGCCGGCTTGTGCACAGGGGGGAGGAGGGGAGGGCCGGCTGCGCAAACCTGAACTTCGGGGAGCGAGAACGCACGTCTCCCCGATGCCTGCGCAGGGCGAAGACGTCTCACGGGATCGGAAGGGGTCTGACATGCCTCTCGGGCTGCTCGACATCGAGCCGACGTGGAAGTTCCTGGCGGTCTACCTGGTCGTGTACCTGGGAGGCAATCTCGCGCTCTCGTACCTGCTGTCGGCCGTCAGTGCGCGCCTCGAGCGGCAGCGTGAGACCGTCGGGAGCGCGGCGGTGGGGGCGGGAAGACTGGCGGAGGGCGACCTTCCCGCGTTGTCTCTGCTCCCTGGCGTCGCCTTTCAGCGCGACGCTTTCGACGGCGTTCCGGAGCTGCTTGTGGCAGGCGCGCTGGTCGAGGGGTGGCTGGCACCGGTTCCTGAGGGCGGGTGTGTCACCGACGCGGGGCACGAGGCGCCCTGGCTGGAGCGCTTCCGCCAGCAGCTGTCGCCCGGCACGCATCCGCGCACCGAGGTCCTCGCCGCGGCCCGTCGGGCCGCAGAGGAGATGCATCCCTATCTGGTGCGAATCACCCAGCGGAGCGGTTTCAAGCAGGAGCCGGGCATCGTTCGCGTGCTCGCTGCCATCTTTCTCGTGGGGGAGCTCTCCCTTCTCTCCCTCCCTCTGGTGTGGGCCTCTCGCCGCATCGCTGATCACGGTGTGCCCACATCGTTCGGATTCCTGGTGTGGGGCCTCGCAATGCTCCCGTTCCTCGGGTTCTCGTGGATGCTCTACGGCGCGGTGCTCGATTTCGACACCACGGCCCCGGGGCGTTACTTCGCCTGGCTGTGCGGTGCATTGAGCAACGCGCCGCCGCCCGCTACGCGTGAAGAAGCGAGGCTCCTCTCCCTGCGGCTGGTCGCGTCGAGCGGCGTCGGCCCGGTACGCGAGATCGAGCCGTTCCGAACATGGTTTGCGGCGGCGGAGGGAACGGCCGCAAGCGCCAACACGGTGCGACAAGGCGTTGAGGTCGCGGCCGATGTCACCGCCACGCTCATCGACGGGGTGGTGGAGGTCATCCGCGCGCGTCTGCTGTGAGAGGCGGCTCGACCCAAGCTCTCGACGATCAGGCCTTCCCGGGCAGCTCCACAACGCCGCAGTCGGTGCGGCGCGCCGCGTCGATGGTGAGGTAGGCGAGGGCGCGACCATCGGGAGACCACGATGGGGCATGCTTGTCGAGGCCGTCGAACTGCGTGACCTGCGACATATCTGTGCCATCGGCGTTCATGACGAAGAGCTCGGTCTCGCCCTCGACCTCACCCTCGAATGCGATGCGCGAGCCGTCGGGTGACCACATGGGGTCCATCTCTCGCCCGTCTGCGTGGGTGAGCAGCACCGGCCGCTGCGTGCCGTCGAGCGACATCACCGCCAGGTCCGCCTGACCGTTCTGGCGGTAGTGGTGCTCGAACACCACCGATCTGCCATCGGGCGACACGGCGGGGTTGGTCTCGAAGCCGCCGCGGAAGCTGCGGAGCCGGTGGGTCGTGGCGTCTTCGGCGTTGGTGACGTACAGCTTTCGCCGCCCGAGCAGCCCGCAGTCGTAGACCACCGAAGTGCTGTCTGGCGTCCAGGAAGGACGGTTGGTGAACCAGTCGTCTGAGAGCTGGCGCTGCCCCGTGCCGTCGGCGTTGACGACAGAGAGGAGGTACTTCTCGCCTCTGCCGTTGAGGAACGCGACCTTCTTACCGTCGGGCGACCAGGTGGAGTTCCACCCGTCATCGTGACTCACCAGGCGGGGGTTCATGCCGCGATTGTCGCTCACGTACAGCGCCCATTCGGGGCTGCTCTGTCCGGGGGGCACGGCGAACGCACTGAACGAGAGCTGTGTGCCGTCCGGGCTGAACGCTGCGCCGGTGGTGTACCCGTGGGGCGGGCCGATGTGCTCGCGCGTGCCGTCGTCGCGGTGCACCACATAGCTCTGGGTGCCTGTCTCGGCCACGAAGCGGCTGCCGTCTGGCGACCACGACGGCCGTGCCATCAGGTTGTTGTACCCACGCGTCCCGATGTGCATGCGCATCCACCTTCCTCGTGCTTACACCATAGCACGGGGAGAGGTCGAGGAGCGTGAACGAAACGTTAACAGCGCGTCAGACGGCGGTCGTGAGCGCGGCTCTGCGTCGCGCGGGGGCCGAGCCAGAAGAGACGTGCAGAGGTTCGACTCAGGCCACGAAGGCGGCGGAAGACCGTGGCATCCAGCGGCCCACGTAGCGTGTGAGCAGCGAACGGGAGAGGCGGTAGTTGGGGTTGGGCACGGCTCCGTAGGTCCACGTCTGACCGCGGCGCTCGGCGCGCTTCACCACGAACGAGAGGTGGGCGCAGCCGTTGCTCCAGGCGGTGCGCACCACGAAGGCCGAGCCCACGCGCAGCGCCTCGTGGGTCGAGATGCGCGCACCGGTTGCGCTGACGTCGAGCATGTGGCCATCGAACTGGCGCTCTCCCGTCTCGATCACCACCCGAACGCCGTCCGCGTAGCGGCGCGCCTTCCGACGGTTCGACGAGAAGATGCTGCGAAGAAAGCTGAACATGCGGTTGGTCCTCCCCTGGCGTTTCGCTTCTGACAGGTGAGAGCCGAGCCAATGCGAGATTTGCAGCTCGGCCTTCCAGGAGTTGTGGACGAAGGTCGCGTACAGTTCGAGCCCGCCGCCTCCCCCCTCGAGCACAGGGGGGGGGCGAGCCTGCAGAACCAGGGTTTTCAGCGTCGCCCACCGTGAGAGCGTTCTCCTTCCCCCGGCATCTTCCACCCCAGGTCTCATCAACCAAAGACAGTCGCGGCGCCGCCTCGTGCGCCGTGCGTGGGCAGAGCAGGCCTCCTCGCCCAAAGCCCCGCCGATGGCTGCGGAGTCTCGCGCTCTGCCTGACCGCTGCGCTGCTGCTGGCCTCAACGGCGTGTGCGAGAAAGCCCCGCGCCGACGTGGTCGTCTGGAGCTGGGACATCGCCGCAAAAGCCCTGCAGGAGCAGGTTCCTTCGTTCGTCGCCGCCCATCCGGGGGTCACGGTGCAGGTCATCGATCTCGGCAACCAGCCGGTCTTCGATCGCGGGGTTGCGGGGTGCGCCATCGGCGGCGTCGATCTGCCGGATGTGTACTGCGTGCAGAACTGCTTTGCCGAGCTCTTCTGGAGCCGCTTCGCGTCGTGCTTCACCGATCTGGGCCCGCTGGGCGCCGACCGCATGCGCGCCGACTACCCGGCCTTCAAGTGGACCGAGCTGACGGTGGGCCCAAAGATCTACGCCCTGCCCTGGGATTCCGGCCCGGTCGTCATGTTCTACCGTCGCGACCTCTACGCGAAGGCGAGCATCGATCCGGAGCGCATCCGCACCTGGGACGACTTCATCGCTGCGGGACAGCGTCTGCTGGCGGCCACGGGCGGCAAGGTGCGCATGGCCACCATCGCCTCCGGACAGGACGATGAGTGGTTCCGCATGCTCGCCAACCAGAATGGCGGCGGCTACTTCGACGACAGCGGAACGCGTGTGACCATTCACCATCCCCCCTGTGTGAAGGCCCTCGAGACCGTGAAGCGCCTGGTCGACGCGGGCGTCATGTCGGTGGGCGGGTGGAACGAGCAGCTGCAGTCGATTCACGGGTCGACCGTAGCCGGCGCCATGTTCGGGGCCTGGTACGAGGGCACGGTTCGCGGCACGGTTCCCGAGCAGTCGGGGAGCTGGGGGGTCTATCGCATGCCCGCGCAGCGCCCTGGCGGCAAGCGTGCGGCCAACCTCGGTGGCTCGGCGCTGGCCATTCCCTCGTCGAGCCGCAACCCGAAGCTCGCCTGGGCGTTCATCGAGCACGCCCTCGCGCGCACCCCATCGAGCGTCGCCATGCTCGAGCACGAGGGGCTCGTGCCGTCGTATCTGCCGTCGCTGAGCGACCCCTATGTGAGCAAGCCCCAGCCCTTCTGGGGCGGACAGGCCATCTGGCGCCTCGTACTCGAGACCTTGCCCGAGATCGCGCCGTCCCGCAGCACCGCATTCTTCGAAGAGGCGCGCCAGATCATGATCGTGGCCCAGGCCGACTACATCGCCGGCAAGCATCCCACCGCGCAGGCGGCCCTCGAGCACGCCGCCCGCCAGATCTCGGCCTCGACCGGGCTTCCGCTGGCCGAGCCCGCCGTGGGGGTGGCGCCGTGACCGACGCCCGCGCCCCCTGGCGCTTCCTCGCTCCCTTCGGCGCCGTGTTCGCCGTGTTCTGGGCCTGGCCCATCGCCTACTCGTTCTACGTCTCGTTCCTCGACACCCGGGGCTGGCCGTGGACGTGGCACCCGGGGCTGAACTGGGGGCGTCTGCCCCACGATCCCTTCTTTCTCAAGGCGCTGGCGAACACGGCGTTCATCTTGATCGCGCAGGTACCTTTGATGCTTGTGCTCGCCACCGCCCTCGCCATTGCGCTCGATTCGCCGGCGCTACGGGCCAAGGCGCTGTTCCGCTTCGCCTTCTTCGCGCCCGTGGTCGTGGGCGCGGTGGCCTACTCGGCGGTGTTCCGCCTCATGCTCAACACCGACTTCGGCGTGGTGAACGCCGCGCTGCGCGCCGTGGGTGCAGGCGCGGTCGACTGGCTCAACCAGCCGGTGCCCGCCATGATTGCCATCATCGCCGCACTCACCTGGCGCTGGACCGGATACAACGCGGTCATCATCATGGCGGGGCTCCAGGGCATTGCGCCCGAGCTGTACGAGGCGGCGCGCATCGATGGCGCGTCATCGTGGCAGCAGCTGCGCTACATCACGCTGGCGGGGTTGCGGCCGGTGCTGGTGTTCTGCGCCGTGCTCAGCATCATCGGCACGCTGCAGCTGTTCACCGAGCCCTTTCTCATCACCCAGGGCGGGCCGGGCAACGCCACCACCACGCTGGGCGTGTACCTCTACAAGCAGGGCTTTCGCAGCTACAACTTCGGCTACGCCTCCACCGTGGCGTACGCGGTGGCGGCCCTTGCCGCCATCTTCTCGGCGTTGCAGGCGCGCTGGCTGAGGAGCGAGCCATGAGGAAGAGCAATCTCAAGCTGCACCTCGTGATGGTGCCCTGGGCGCTGCTCTGGCTCGCGCCGCTGTGGCTCATGGCGGTGTACGCCACGCTTCCCGACACCGCCATCTTCAGCAGCACGGCCCGCCTGCTGCCTGGGGGCGATCTCATGGCGAATCTGCGCGCGCTGCAGGCCGATACCGATTTTGCGCGCGCCTTCTTCAACAGCGTTGCGGTCTCGGTGATCTACACCGCACTGGCGCTGCTGGTGACGAGCATGGCGGGCTACGCCTTTGCCTGCTACCGATTTCGGGGAAACGGCCTGCTCTTCGCGGGGGTGCTCGCCACCCTCACGGTGCCGTGGTTCGTGCTGGCCATCCCCCAGTACATCCTCGTCGCGCGCGATCTGCACCTCACCAACACGTGGGCGGCGATCATCGTCCCGGCGCTGGCCAGCTCGCTGGGGGTCTTCTTCATGCGCCAGACCTTCCTCAGCCTGCATCCGGCGCTGCTCGACGCGGCACGGGTCGATGGCGCGGGAGAGACGCGCATCTTCTTCCGCGTCGCCCTGCCGCTGGTGCGCCCGTCACTGGCGGCGCTGGGTCTCATTCTCTTCCTCGCGTCGTGGAACGATTATCTCTGGCCTCTTCTCGTGCTCAACGAGAAGGAGATGTACACCGCGCCGGTGGCGCTGGGCACGCTCATCGGCCTCACCCGGGTATCGTGGGGCGCCATCATGGCCGGTGCCCTCGTCATGACCACCCCGCTGCTCGTGCTGTTCATGCTCCTGCAGCGACACTTTCTCGCCGGCATCAGCGCCGGCGCCGTGAAGGACTGACAACACATGCTGGGCGTCTGCTACTATCCCGAGCACTGGCCGTCATCGCAGTGGGCTGACGATGCGCGTCGCATGCGCGACCTCGGTCTCACCTGGGTGAGGGTGGGCGAGTTTGCCTGGAGCCGTCTCGAGCCATCACCAGGCCGCTACGACTACGCCTGGCTCGACGAAGCCCTCGACACCCTCGGTGCGCAGGGGCTGCGGGTGGTGCTGGGCACCCCCACGGCTACGCCGCCGAAGTGGCTCATCGATCGTCATCCGGAGGTTCTGCCGGTGGGGCTCGACGGGCGGGTGCGCGGCTTCGGATCGCGTCGCCACTACTGCTTCTCGAGCCCGGTCTATCGCGAGGAGAGCCGTCGCATCGTCACTGCTCTCGCGCAGCGATATGGAGATCACCCCGCGGTGGGGGGGTGGCAGACCGACAACGAGTTCGGCTGCCACGACACGGTGCGCTGTGCGTGCGCGCGCTGCGCCGAGGCCTTCCGCGCCTGGCTCGCGGCGCGACACGGCGATGTCGGCACGCTCAATGCCGCGTGGGGAACGGTGTTCTGGAGCCAGGAGTACGCCGCGTTCGAGGCCGTCGAGCTGCCCGTGGGGAGCGTCACCGAACCCAACCCGTCACAGGTGCTCGACTACTGGCGCTTCGCGGCCGAGCAGGTGGCGCGCTACAACCGGATGCAGGTCGAGATCATCCGCCGACACGCGCCGGGGCGCTTCATCACTCACAACTTCATGGGCTTCTTCACTGACTACGATCCATCTGAGATCAGCCGTGATCTCGACTTCGCGTCGCACGACTGCTACCCGCTCGGATTCACCGATACGTTCACGGCCTTCGATGAGATCGAGCGAACCCGCTGGGCGCGCACCGCGCATCCGGACGTGGCGGCGTTTCAGCATGACTGGTACCGCGGCGCGGGTCGCGGCCGCTTCTGGGTCATGGAGCAGCAGCCGGGGCCGGTGAACTGGGCGCCCTGGAACCCATCGCCCGCCCCCGGCATGATTCGCCTGTGGACCCACGAGGCGCTGGCCCACGGGGCCGAGACGGTCTCGTACTTCCGCTGGCGGCAAGCCCCCTTTGCGCAGGAGCAGATGCACGCCGGCCTGCTGCGGCCAGACTCGACCGAAGACGTGGCGTTCGTCGAGGCCACCCAGGTGGGGGCCGAGCTGAAGGCCCTGGCCCTCTCGTCGTCCGCGCGAGAGACTGCGGGCGATGCACTCGGTGAGGGCCGCCGCGCCACAACGGTGGCCCTGGTCTTCGACATCGAGAGCGACTGGATCTTTCGCATCCAGCCGCAGGGGCGCGACTGCGCCTACACCGCGCTGGCCTTCACGTGGTACACGGCGCTTCGTCGACTCGGTCTCGATGTCGACATCGTGCGGGCCGATGCCTCGGTCGAAGGCTATCGGCTCGTGGTGGCCCCGTCGGTGGTCGTGGCCCGCCCCGAGACCGCGCAGCGGTGGCGTTCGTCTGGGGCGGTGGTGGTGGTGGGCCCGCGCACGTTCAGCAAGACCGGAACACTCACGATTCCCGCCGCGATGCCACCGAATGGTCTGCTCCCCATCCGGGTGAACCGTGTCGAGAGCCTGCGTCCTGGGCTGGTCGACATGGTGATGCATGAAGGCCGGGTCTACCCCGCCACGCGCTGGGTGGAGCACATCGAATCTCGTCTCTCGCCGCGGGCCCGCTTTGACGACGGGCGCGGCGCGGTCTACTGCGACGGCAACGTGCACTACATCGGGTTCTGGCCCGACGAGGCGTTCCTCATCGACTATCTCGGCGAGGTGTGCGCGCAGGCTGGCGTGCCCACGCTGCGCCTCTCTGAGGAGGTACGGGTGCGTCGTCGCGGTGACGTGACGTTTGCGTTCAGCTACGCTGCCCACGAGACAGTGACGCCGGCCCCGCAGGGGGCGCGGTTCGTGCTGGGCGGTGCGTCTCTCGCGCCTTGCGATGTGGCCGCCTGGGTGGAGGCGTGAGCGTGCCCGCCGTCTCGTGCGAGGTCCTTGGGCCGGGAGACGCGGAGGTGGCTGTCGACGCGAGCGCGGTCTACTTCTATCGTCACGGCTGGCATTCGTGGAGCCCGGCCGGCTGGGTCGATCGGCGCGACGCCCCTCGGCCGGTGCAACCGGCGTGGCGTCGCCCCCAGGCCGATGACCCGGTGCACGCAGAGCGACCCCTGCACGGTTCGAGCGGGGTCGGCGCGCTGCGCGGGGTGGATGGCAGCGTTGTGCTGCTGGGCGCACTGGGCCTGGGCGGGCGTGTCGAGGCCGACCCGGCGGGGCTGCGGGGCACTTGTGAGGGCGAGGCTGTAGCGTGGCTCGTCGCCCGCGGAGATGAGGTCGCGGTGTTCGAGGCCTACGCCCAGGCGCTGGGCGAACGCCTGGGACGCGGAAGCCGTCGGTGCGGGTCGGTGTGGTGCAGCTGGTATGCGTGGTACGCCGACATCGGTGAGACGCGCCTGCTCGAGGTTCTCGACGGCCTGCGCGACGTGCCGGTCGACGTGTTCCAGGTCGACGACGG
>RGZZ01000146.1 GCA_010028905.1 Pseudomonadota bacterium
TCAGCTACGCCCACGCTCGTGCAGTCGCCGCCCAGACGGCTCACCTCTCCGGGGTCAACAGGGATCTCGGCCGCGCCCTCGAGCGCCGCCGCCACGTCGCGCTCGGCCAGCAGCAAGGGCATGCGCAGCGTCTCGTAGCGGGCGCGCTCGTCTCGCCGGCGCCCCACCACCGCGCGCAGGTCTCCCGCGCCGCCGCGCGCGCGCACGGCGCGCTTGACGTCGGGGATGGTGAGCATGTAGTAGTCGTCTTCGACGTCGATCCAGCCGCGCTGCACGAAGCGCTTCGACATCTCGCGGGCGACCTCTCTCACCGGTTCGAGGAAGCGCACCATCTCGAACTTGTTGCGCTCGCGGAAGACGTACATGCGCTTGATGTGACCGATGATCCACCCGACAACGGGCAGCAGGGTCTCGCGCCAGCCCAGGGGAACGGCCTGGCGGAAGTCGCTCCACACCCGACGCGCCTCGTCTTCGAGCCGCGCGTCGATCTCGTGCGGCTGCGGGGTCTCGGGCGCGGTCACCAGACTGGCGATGGCGAAGAGCAGGGGAGTGGGGTCTTCTCGGTAGCGCGGCACGGCGATGTCGATCTCGCGCACGCCGCGGTGCCCATAGGTATCGATGAACGCGTGCAGCTCGCGCTTGAAGAGCGATCCACGAAGGGCGCGCCCCCAGACGCGGAAGGTGGGGTCGCTCTCCGGCTGGTGGGTGAAGTACTCGACCACGCGATGGTCGGCGCGGCCGATGTGGCTGATGCGCAGCAGATCGAAGGCCTGCTGCGCGCTCACCGACTTCTCTCCCACCGCCAGCTGGCTGTTGAGCAGCAGGTCGGCGGGAAACCCGACGCGGCGGCAGAGCTGCTCGACGATGACCTGCCACTGCAAGAACGAGCCGCAGGTGTAGGCCGAGCATAGCGCGTCGCGCCCATAGTCGTAGAGCCCGTCGACGATGGCCAGCATCTGCTCGTCGGAACGGTCTTCCATGTCGCGCTTGCGCAGGTCGTGCAGGGTGCGCTGACCGGCCGCGAAGCGCCGCTTCGCGCGCCAGCCCAGCACCGTCTGATCGACGACGATGCGCCCCATGGTGGGCAGGTTGCGCACAAGCTGGCGCAGCGGTGGAAACGTGATGCGATGGTCGTCGGAGTGAAGCGCGTCGGCGTGGCCCATGGCCTTGATGAACAGCGCGGGCGGCACGAACGACGCGCGGGCGAGATGCCGGAACTGGCTGAGGTTGAAGTACGGGCGCCCACCGAAGCTCTTGAGCATGGGGCCCAGCTCAGCCTCGGGGGCAAGCAGGCCGCCGAAGTACTCGCGGGTGGCCTCGTTCACCAGATCGGTCATGAGGTCGAGGGTCTGCGGAGTGGGCAGGTCGGGCATCACCTCGCGCACGTTGGTACGGCTCCACTCGATGCCGTCGGCGCTCGTCGTGCGAGCTGCGCTCGTGATGGCGCGGCTCTGCAGCAGCCAGAAGCGCTGGCCGTCGTGACACCACTCCACGTCTTGCGCCGTGCCGCAGTGCGCTTCAACCCGCAGCAGCAGGGTGGCGAGCGCGGCCGCCTTGGCCGCGTCGAGGCAGAGGCGCGCCTGCTCGTCGGCTTCGGTGGGAACGCGACGCTGCTCGCGCCCCCGTGCGATCACACGAAAGGCCTTGCTCCCCACGCGCTGTGTCACGGTGGCGCAGGTCGCGCGCTCGATGCGCAGCTCATCTGGGTCGACGATGCCAGAGACCACGGCCTCACCGTTGCCCCATGAGGCCGACACCACCATCACGTTGCGGTCGCGGCTCACCGGGTCGATGGTGAACGCGACCCCGGCCGTGTGGGCGTCGATCATGCGCTGTACGAGCACCGTCTGCGCACCCGCGGGCGCGGGGAGGTTGTGGCGCGCGCGGTAGTCGGCAGCCCGCTCGCTGTGCATCGAGGCGAGGCACAGCCCCACCATCTGGGCCACCTCTGCTTGTGTCACGTTGAGGAATGAAGCGTGGATGCCGGCAAACGAATGCCCTGCGCCGTCTTCGGCCAGCGCGGCCGAGCGCACCGCCAGCAGGCCTTCGCCCATGGCGCGCGCCGCAGCATTCACCTCGGCGGTGGGGACCTCACCGTGTGGGCAGTGCACCACGAACCCATTCGGCACGTCGAAGCCCGCGCGAAGCAGGTCGGCGCAGGCGCGCGCTTTCGGGCCGACGGTGGCCAGCTCAGCGGACGACAGATCGGCAAGCGCGCGGACGAAGATCATGGGGGCTGGAATTGGCGCGAGAAGGCAGTCACCCCTTCTCGCGCGCGCACCGTTTCAGTCGAGCAGGGTCTTCGAGGTCACGTGCAGCGCTTCGTCCATCTCGTAGACGATGGGCACGCCCGTGGCGAGGTTGAGCTCGACCACCTGCTCGGGTGTCAGGCCGTCGATGGCCATGACGATGGAGCGCAGGCTGTTGCCGTGGGCCACCACGAGCACGTTGCGCCCCGCGCGCAGCAGAGGCGCGATCTGGCCCTCGTAGTAGGGGAGGGTGCGCGCCGCGGTGTCCTTTAGGCTCTCGCCGTTGGGCGGCGGTACGTCGAAGCTGCGCCGCCAGATCTTGACCTGGTCGGCGCCGAAGCGTTCGGCGGTCTCGGCCTTGTTCAGCCCCTGGAGGTCGCCGTAGTGGCGCTCGTTGAGGGCTTCGTCGCGGGTGATGGGCAGGTCGACCTGACCGTTACGCTCGAGGGCGATGCGCAGGGTCTCCTGCGCGCGCTTGAGCGCTGAGGTGAAGGCGAGATCGAAATGGTAGGCCTTGAGGCGCTCGCCTGCGCGGGCGGCCTCCTGCTCTCCCTTGGGGGTGAGGGGCACGTCGACCCAGCCCGTGAAGCGGTTTTCGAGGTTCCACTGCGATTCGCCGTGGCGGAGGAGGACGAGGGTGGACACGGTAGGCTCTCCTTGCATCTGTCGCGGAATGGAGCGGGGTTTGCGGTCGATGCCACAGACCCCTTCTCCATCGCGAGGGAAGCGCGAGGAGCGCGACACTCCCTGAAGGTTCCATCGTCGCTGTGGATGCGACGGTGTCGCCCAGGGCGTGACGTATCAGGTGTTCCGGCTCAGGGGGCCACGGCCTGCTGGCGGAGGTAGTCATCGAGCGCCGCCGCCTGGGTGGGGGTGAGAAGCAGACGCACGTCGGCCACGTAGGCCTTCCACATCCCCTCGAGACGCGCGAGGTAGTCTGATTGCAGCCGGCGCAGCCGCGCCTGCTGTGCCCCGGTCAACCCCAGCTCGCCGCGCAGATCGAGGTCGGTGCGCTCGCCGCGTTCGTATTCTTCGAGGAGGGTGAGCAGGCGGGTGCGCTGTGGGGGCGTGAGCAGCGCCAGCACGTTCTCGCGCAGCTCTTTACGCAAGTCTTCGAGCTGGGTCGATACGCGCAGATTCACCTTTCGGAGCTCGTCGAGCTGATCGGGGGTGAGGCGCAGCTGTCGGGTGAGATCGGAGCCCTCCGTGGGAAAGGACGAGGATGAGGAGCGTTGCTCCTCCTGGGGCCGGGGGGGATGCTGCTCGGCCCTGGCGGCCCCCGAGCAGGTCGTGACCATCGCCAGCAAGACCACCAAGGCAAGACGCTTCGCGTTTCTCAGCATGCGCTGCGCTCCTTCGTGCGTCGCCATCTCTCCGGCACCGGCCGGGCGTCGCGCAATCATCCTTCCCGTGCAGGGCAGCGCGTACACCGAAGTGGCGGAGGCAATCCCGATGAAGGTTCGACCGCAACTTCGGACGCAAAGCGAAGCGGGGCGCGCCATCTCTGGCACGCCCCGCTTCTGTGGATGCGCTGTCTGCCGCCGCGACTTACTTCGTGGCTTCTCCGCTGGAGGCCGCCGCGGGCGACTCGGACTTCTCGGGTGCAGCAGCGGGCTGCTCGCCCCCTTCGCCCGCAGGCTTCTCGGCTTCGGCCTTGGGTGCGGCTTCGGCCGCAGGCTTCTCGCCTTCGGCCTTGGGCGCGCCCTGAGCGCTCAGCGCGGGAATCTTTGCGCCAGCGTTGCGCTGCAGCGCGCGGATGTAGCGCACGACGTAGTACCGGTCCATCGGGTCGAGCTTGGTGCCGAAGGCCGGCATGGCGTGAGACTGGGGGCCTACGGTGAGCGTCCAGTAGAGGTCGCCGTCGGTGGAGCCCTTGCCGCTGCCCAGCCCCGGCGGGAGGAGGTCAGGGCGGTCAGCGATGCTGGCTGGCGGGATGGCCAGCTTCTCGCCCACCGGGCCGTCGCCCTTGCCCGCGATGCCGTGGCAGAACTGGCAGTTCTGCTCGTAGACAACCTTGCCACGGTTCTCAGACGCAATGGTGGCGGCGGTCGGGTTGGCGAACGCAATCACCTCCGCAGGGGTGGAGTGGCTCGGGTGAAGCAGCTGCTGGCGCTCGAGCTCGCTCGGCTCGAGAAGCTTACCGTAGGGTTCGGTGAGGGCCGCGATGTCTGGATCCTTGCGGGTGGGCATGCTGTACACACCGGGGTCGTAGCCAGCGTTCACGTTCTCCTGGTCCTTGATGGGCCAGGCGCGTTCCTTGTCGAGGGGCCAGCCCGGGACACCGTGGCCCGTCTGCGTGCGCATGCGCACCTGCGGTGCCTGTCCGATCTGCTGGAAGAGCTCGCCCACCGTGAGGTTGCCACATCCGGTGGTGAAGAGGCTCAGCAGGATCAGGAAGGCCAGGGCGACGCTCGAGAACGTGCGCACGGCGCGGGCGCCGCCCCGCTCGAGGATGGCGCGGGCCTTCTCGGCGTTGGGGCCGCCGACGACCACGGCCAGCTGGCCATTGCCCACGGCGAGGTCTTCCTCTTCCGGGATGGGGCGCATCCGGAACACGTTCGTCTCGATGAAGAAGAAGAACGTGGTCATGATGAGGCCTGTGATCTGGGCGCACTCATACGTGATGATGGCGTCGATGGGCACGGGCACGATGGCCTGTCCGCTCGTGCGAATCGGGTAGTCGGTCTGGCAGAACCAGACCAGCGAGAAGCCCGCGATGGCGCCGCACACCCAGAGGAAGCGCACGAAGTTGCGGATGCGCATGGGCCGATGGAAGTGCGGCGGCAAGGCCTCTTCAAATAGGGGCCAGGCCGAGCGGATCTCGATATCGTCGGCGGCGACCACGCCTTCGTCGGTCAATGCCTTTGCAGCCGCCAGGGCGACATCGGTATCGTCGAATTCTGCGCTGACAGTCATCGGCTATTCTCCAGACTTGAAGTAGTAGACCTTTTCGCCCGCAATCTCGCGAACGGTCTGGCGCGATTGCGTCTCCAGCAGCTCCCAGATGGGTAGGATGGGGAGATACCGGATGAACAACAGATAGCCTGCGATGACACCCCCGAAGGTCATGCCCACAATGCTGAGCTCGGTGGAGGTTGGCATGTACAGGTTTGTGTTGTAGGCAAGGGGGTTCCAGACCTCGAGACCTGCAACGACGATGTTCACGCGCTCGAGATACATGCCGGCGTTCACCAGCAGCGAGAGCACGAACATTCCGGGCACGTTCTCGCGGAACTCCTTGAAGCTCAGGCACACGAATGGCGCGAGCACGTTGCAGGCGAGCATTCCCCAGAAAGGCACGGCGAAGCGACCGAACGCCATCCACTGCATGTACTGATCTTTGTCTGGCTCGTTGGCGTAGTAGTCGGGGATGAACTCGTTGAAGTAGAGGTATCCCCACGCCAGGCCCAGCACCAGCCAGATGCGGCCGATGAAGTCGAAGTGCGTTTTCTGGAAGAAGGGGTCGAACGCGGGGATGGTCCAGCGGAAGATGGCCATGATGGTCACCACTGCCGCCATTCCCGAGAAGAGGGCGCCCACGAAGAAGAAGGGACCGAACACGGTGGCGTGCCAGCCGGGCACGAGCTGCATTGCGAAGTCCCACGACACGATGGTGTGCACCGAGATCACGACGGGGAGGATGATGACCGAGAAGAGGGCCGCGGCCTCCTTCATGCGGCGCCACTCTTCAGCGGTGCCACGCCAGTCCCATGCAATGATGGTGTACAGCTTCTTGCGCCAGCCCGTGAAGTGCGGGCGCAGAAGCGCGATGTCCGGGATCATCGTCACGTAGAGGAAGAGCACCGAGCCGGTGAGGTACGTCGAGATTGCGAAGAAGTCCCACACCAGCGGGCTGCGAAAGTTCGGCCAGAGAAGCCGGAAGTTCGGTAGCGGCAGCATGTAGAGCACGACACCCGCGCGGCCCACGTGGATGAGGGGGAATGCGCCAGCGGCAGGGAGTGTGAACAGCGTGAGCACCTCGGCCATTCGCGTCACCGATGACTTCCATTCGGCCCCGGTGATGCGCAGGATGGCGGAGATGAGCGCGCCTGCGTGGGCCACGCCGATCCAGAACACGAAGGTCACGATGTAGCAGGCCCAGTACACCGGCTGGGTGTAGCCCGCTCTTCCGAGACCGAGACGAACCTGCATGTAGTAGGCAATTGCGCCGTTCACAACCAGGCCCGCGCACACCAGGAGCACGAGCACCGATCGCCACGACATCTTCGACTTCATCGGATCGAGGCAGCGCTCTACGATCTCCTTGTACGGCAGACCCGAGGCCTTGAAGAAATACGGTTTATGCATGCTTTCCCTCTACAGAACGTCCGTTTCCGGAACTTGCACCCGCTTGAGATAGATGACGTTGGGCTGGGTGTTCTTCTCCTGGAGCACCCGCAGCGATCGCTGCGCGTTCTCCTCCCAGAGCTTGTTCACCAGGCTGCTCTTGTCTGTGAGCTCACCGAAGAACATGGCGTGCGCGGGGCAGGCCTGCACGCAGGCAGGACGCAGCTCGCCGTCGATCAGCTTGCGCTTCTCGACCTTGGCGTCGAGGGTGGCGCGGCGGATGCGCTGCACGCAGAAGGTGCACTTCTCCATCACGCCAGCGCCGCGCACCGTGACGTCGGGGTTGAGCTGCTGCTCGAGCGGCGACGGCCAGTACGGCTCATAGAAGTTGAAGACGCGCACGTGGTAGGCGCAGTTGTTCGCGCAGAAGCGGGTGCCGATGCAGCGGTTGTACACCTGCTGGTTCAGGCCGTCCTCGGAGTGGGACGACGCGAACACCGGACACACCGATTCGCACGGGGCGTTGCCGCACTGCTGGCACATCATGGGGGCGTGATAGGCGGTGACGTTGGGGTATTCCCCTTCGTAGAACCGCTGCACGTGGATCCACTGCATGTTGCGGCCGCGGGCGCACTGCTCGTCGCCCACGGTGGCGATGTTGTTCTCGGCGTTGCACGCGACCACGCATGCGCTGCATCCGGTGCAACGGTCGAGATCAATCACCATGCCCCACTGGGTCTCGTAAAGCTTGGTCGTTTCCGGCACGTCTCGTGCTCCTCTCAGTCTTCGTACAACGAGCGCTTCATGTCGCCCGCGCGCCAGTCGTACGTCGTGACCCAGCCCTTCTGCCCGGGCTCACCGAACCCGTTCTGACCGGTCTTGGTGACAGTGACCTTCGTTCCCGCCCAGGCCATCTCGTCGGTGCCCTCCTGGAAGGTGGGCGCCAC
The DNA here is from genome assembly GCA_010028905.1 of Pseudomonadota bacterium. NCBI lineage: Bacteria > Pseudomonadati > Pseudomonadota > Pseudomonadota bacterium. Next base: position 7,484 of record RGZZ01000146.1, read on the forward strand.
GAGGTTCATGGGGTTGTACCCCTTGCCGTAGGCGTAACGGCCGAAGGACGTGTGGCCCAACCCCATCGGGATGGCCAGTGCCTCCGGGTGCACCGATGGCGAGGGCAGGACGGGCAGGTCGACCTTCTCGCCGTTCTCCGACGTGAGGGTGACCAGATCCATGCGCTTGATCTTGAGCTCTTCGCAGGTCTTGGGGTTCATCTCGACCCACGTGGTCCAGACGGCCTGGGCCATCGGGTCGGGAAGCTCCGCCGCCCACGGGCGGTTCGAGATCGACCCGTCGCCCAGCACGGGAGAGGGGTAGGGGATGAGGGTGAAGCTCCCCTTGGCACCTTGCTTCGGCGCCGCGAGAGCAGGCAGCTTGGGGGCTTTCAGCCCGTCCCAGAAGCCCACCGAAGTGGGCATTGCGGTCGAGGTGGGCGGCGCTGCCGGCGCGGGGAACATGGCTTCTGCCCTGTAGACAGAGACGTCGGCGGCGTTCTTGTACACGCCGCCGCGCTCGAGGGCGCGGATCCAGTTCGGCTCGTCGAAGTGCCCTGCGAGCACCTCGCGCATGCTGGTGACAGGCTGCCCCTTGGCGTCCTTGGGGAGCAGGCTCTTCAGCTCGCTTGCTGCGAAGGCGGCGAGAAGAACCTCACCCAGCGGCTTCGAGCCCGGCCGAGGGAGTGCGACAGGCTGCTGCAGGCCGTACACCGGCGCGGGCCCGTCGACGCGGGCGTCGCCCCACTGCTCGAGCATCGAGGTGGTGGCCAACACCCACTTCGCAAGCACCGAGGTCTCGGTGGTGAAGGGGGTGAAGGCGAACGTGTCGGCCTTCTTGAGCGCGTCGGCCACGCCCAGCGAAGCCTGGGGGAAGAGGTAGGCAGGGTTCACGTCGTTCACCCAGACGGTGGCGAACCTGCCTTCCTTGAGACCTTCGAGCGCCTGCCGCGTCGAGATCACGAGGTCGGCGGGCGGGGCCACGGTCGACCCCTTGGGTGCGACGAGCATGTCGGGTTCGAACGTGGCCGACTTGCCCTTCGACAGCGCGTGGTTGAGCGCGGTGATGGCCGCCATCGATGACAAGCCGTTGGCGTACGCGGTGTTCTCCACGCCGCCGATGGCCACCGCTTTGCGCGCGTCCTTGAGGCGCTCCGCCAGGCGCTCGATGAGGTTGGCCTCGATGCCCGCCTCCTTCGCGGCGGCTTCGGCGGTGACCTTGGCGCCGCCCTCCGCCTTCCCCAGAAGGGTCAGCACGGCCTGGGCCACGAGGCCTTCGGTTCCCGGACGCACCGGAACCCACTTGTCAGAGACCGCAACCGTGAGGTTCATGCGCGAGCTGAACGACACCAGCACACCGCGCCGCTTGCGCTTGTGCCCGTTGCGGAACTCGCCGTACTGCCAGTTGTAGTCGACGTTGTTGGGGTGCCACGAGGCGAGGAAGTCGCCGCCGAAGTTCACCACATAGTCGGCGTCATGGATCTCGTGGTAGGGCAGGTGGGCCTTGCCGTTCACGGCCTTCATCGCCGCGCGCTCGGCCGCTCCGCCAGGGAAGTCGAGCACCCAGATCTTCGACTGCGTTGCGTGGGCGGCGCCCACGATGAGTGCGCCCAACGTGCCCGTGAGGGGGCCGGTGATCCACAGGCCACCCTTCTTGCCGAACGACGCGGCCACGGCTTTCACAGCCTCGTCCCAGGCGGTCTGGGGCTCAGACCCCTTCCAGGGCTGCCCCAGGCGATCGGGGTTGTAGAGGGCCTGCAGCGATGTCTCGGCGCGCAGGCAGTGGCCGCCGTGGCTGAGCGGGTGGTGGCCGATGCCCTCCACCTTCTTGGCGCGGCCGCCGATGACGCGCACCGCGATGCCGCAGCCCGCCGAGCACTCGGTGCAGGTGGTGGCGTACCACTGCGCGATGCCGGGGAGGTAGAACTCCGGCATCTGGCCCTGCGAGATGAACGCGGGTTCGGCCGGGCGGCCGCACCCCGCAAGCGCGGCCGTGGTAGCGGTGATCACGCTGAGGTTGAGAAAATCTCGTCTGTTCACGGTATCCCTTCTTCGTCTGGCAGGCCGAGCGGGTCAGGCGACCCGAGCCGGAGCGGCCAGGAGATGCGATGGTGGAAGATCTAGTAGTGGCAGGCCGAGCACTGCTGAGGGCCCTGGGCCTTCAGACTGTTGTTGCCGCGGTGACAGCTGATGCACCAGCCCATGCCGATGCCGATCTTGCCGAGCGACATCAGCTTTATGTTCATGGGCCACTCCCGCTCGGCGGGCTTCAGCACATTCATCTGGTTCACTGCGCCGTGGCAATCGGTGCACTGGAAGCCCTTGGCGATGTGAGCGGCGTGCGGGAAGCGCGCGTGGTCGGGGAGCTGGTACACCTTCCACCACTGGATGGGCTGGGGATCCTTGTCGGCTTCCAGCGCGTAGGTGGCGTTGGGGTCCTTCTGCTTCTTCGCCGCAAGCTTGGCGCCGTCAGCGTCGTTGAACCAGTAGGTGCGGAACAGCGTGTCCATGCCGGGATGCTGCGCGGGATCGGCCTTGCCACCCGTGAGGTAGTTCGGGGTTAGGGAAGGCATCCACTTGTGGCAGTCCATGCACTCTTTCACGCTCGGCACGCCTGCACTCAGGCCTTTTTCGGTGCCGCGGTGACAGTACTGGCAGGCGATCTGACGCACGCCTGCGTGCAGATCATGGGGGAAGGCGATGGGCTGCGCCTGCTGCTTGTAGAGGACTTCGGTCCCGACAAGATAGCCGACGTACGCGACGATTGCCACGACAACTGCGGTCATCGCGACCAGGACGGAGAACCTGACTTTCATGAAATGTCCACTTTCATCAGGGGCAGGCGACCGTGGGGCGGACCACCTGCGCTACGTTGATTGGGGGGTGAGACCTCTGCTCTCGCGGGGCGAGCCGGCTTTGTGACAAGATGCACAATCCGGGACAAAAGTCTTCACGAGCGCGTGCTATTACGTGATGATGCTCGAAGATCCTTCTGCGTTTGCCCGAAAACTTGTCAACGAATTGTTACCGATTCGCCG
>RGZZ01000147.1 GCA_010028905.1 Pseudomonadota bacterium
TGGGCTTCTGGGTCTGGTTGTTCATCGCGAAGTTCGACGACGTGGTGTAGTCGTTCAAGACGTAGATCTTCACCGGGCTGGTGACGCTCGACGAGACCACGAGGTTCGAGTTGGCGGAGATGTTGACTGAGCTGAAGTAGTAGGTTCCGCCCTGGTTGAATGTGATGGTGCCTCTTCCGGTGAGTGCCTTCGTCGACGAGTTGTATGCCATGGTGCCGCCCGTGATGGTCCAGCCGGTGCCGTTGTTGTTGGAGGTCTGGGGGCCGGAGAAGTCGATGGCAGGCAGGGAGACGTTGGGAGCCGCACCCTGGGTTCCGGTGATCTGGGCGGTTCCGTTCAGCTGGTATCGCGCGGCTGACGTGTTGCCGTGAATCACCGTGTTGCTGTAGAGGGTGAGCAGCCCTTCTGTGCCCACCGACCCGTTCGAAGAGATGTTTGTCGACGTGTTGTACGCGCCGTTGCTCGAGTTGTACGAGTCGGTGTTGGCGTTCGACGACATGTCGATGGATGACTTGGCGTACGCGGCGTAGCGGTACACCGTGTTACCCCCGATGCTCACCAGGGCCCGCGTCTTGCGTGACAGGCTGTTGTAGGTGCCGGTCGAGAGCAGGTACACCGTGCCGAAGGGAACGAGGGTACCGTCGGGGGCGGTGACGTTGGTGTTGCCCACGAGGTTCGACGTGGCGGTGAGCGTGTAGCTCGAGCTGCTGTCGCTCAGGATGCTTGCCACCGAGACCACAAGCAGCACCAGGACGAGGGCCAGACCGGCGGAGGCGGTTCGTCGGAGCCTTGATCCGTCGAGATGCGGGGAGCCGTTGCACATGTTGTCTTCCTCCTCAACTCCGGCGGCGCAGCCCGTGGGCGGGTTGCTTTTCAGGGAGCCTTATTACAGATTGTAACAAATGCCGTTCGTCGCGTCCGTGAGAATGGTCACTGTTCTTCTGGGCCAGGAGGGCACCCGCCTCCATCATCATCGTCGCTGATCCGAGGGGCGGTTCGCCACCGGCTCTGGCACGATTGTCGATGGCCGTTGGAACGATGGAAGCGCGGTCGCTGGTCGCATCGACAGCGTGCGGTGTGCCAGGAAAGCCCGCCATCCCGCGCGAAGGCCCCGCCCCTGACCGGGCGCGTGGACGCGCGCACGGCATCACGACGCTACCGGAACCGGCCGGTCAGCGCCCGCACCTCACGGAGGACGTCTTGACCCCACCCCCTGTTCCATCGACGGCTTCGCTGCCCCTCGCCTACCAGCGCAATGGCAGCCCTCTCACGGGGGAGGCGTTGCAGGCCTGGCTCGACGCACAGCGTCACACGCCATACTTCGAAGCGCTGGCAGCCTACTCGCGCGAGGGCGTGACCCCGTTCCACGTCCCAGGGCACAAGCACGGTCGCGGCATGCTGCGTGAGTTCAGAGACCTGGTGGGAGAGCAGGCGCTGCGTCTCGAGGTGACCACCTGCATCGGGCTCGATGACCTCCACCACGCCAGCGGACCGCTGCGCGACGCCCAAGAGCTGGCCGCGCAGGCCTATGGCGCCGATCACACCTGGTTTCTCATCAATGGCTCGTCGAGCGGTGTGCAGGCCATGATCATGGCGACCTGCGCGCCCGGTGACACCATCCTCATCCCGCGAAACGCCCACAAGTCGACCTGGGGCGCCGCGATCACCACGGGGGCGCTGCCCGTCTACGTGTACCCTGAGTACGACTACGAGCACAACATCGACCATACGCCCACGGTCGAGTCGTACCGCCGAGCGCTCGACGAGAACCCGCACGCCCGCGCGCTTCTTGTTGTCAGCCCCACGTACTATGGCGCCCTGGCTGACATCCGAGCCATCATCGCCCTGGCGCACGAGCGCAATGTGCTCGCCCTGGTCGACGAGGCCTGGGGGCCGCATCTGCCCTTCTGGCGCGGCTTCGACAGCTCGGCCATGTGGTGCGGCGCCGACGCCGCCGTGAACAGCACCCACAAGCTCGTGGGGGCCATGTCGCAGGGCTCGATGCTGCACATCAGCACCCGCCGCCTCGATCCGTACCGCGTTGACGCGGTCGCGCGACTCTTCTTGAGCACCAGCCCCAGCTGCCTCATCCTCTCGTCCATCGACGCGGCGCGAAAGCAGATGGTGCTCGAGGGCGACGCGCTGCTCGAGCAGACCGTGCGGCTGGCTGAGAATGCGCGACAGGCGCTGCGTGAGATTCCCGGTGTCGGCAGCTTCGGTCGCGAGCTCATCGGGCGCCCGGGCGTCTCTGGCTTCGACCCCACCCGCCTCAGCTTCCAGGTGCGAGGCCTCGGGATCACGGGGTATGAGTTCGAGGCGCTGCTGCGCAAGCACCATCACGTTCAGGCCGAGATGTCAGATCTCTTCAACGTGCTCTGCCTCGTGACCATCGGTGATCGCGAGCAGGATCTGGCCAGGCTGGTCGAGGGGGTGCGCGATCTTGCGGAGCGCGCTGCCCGCGGAGACGCCGAGGTGCACCCCTTCGAGCGTACCTTTGGTCCTTCTTTCGAGCTCCCGGACTGGCCGCCCATTCGCATGACGCCTCGTGAGGCGTTCTTCGCGCCGTCTCGGCTGGTCAAGGTGGCCGATGCCCTCGGTGAGGTGGCCAGTGAGATGATCACGCCCTATCCTCCAGGCATTCCCATCATCTGTCCTGGAGAAGAGGTCACCCAGCAGATCATCGATTATCTCAGCGTCGAGATCGATGCCGACTTCAAGGTGCACGGGCTCATCGATCGCGACGGCGACAGCTGGATGCGCGTGCTGGCCTGACGGAACCGCTGCCGGGGGGCGTCAGTTCCCGTCGTTGAACAGGCGCGCGGGCAGCTGCGCGTCGTCGTCGATGACCACGTCCATGGCGGCCTGCTCTCGCTCGAACCACGGGGGAAGCGCCAGCATGGCGTGATGCATGGCGCCGCTGTACATCTCGAGCGACCCCTCGACCCGCGCCGCGATGCGGGCGTCGATCTCGTCGGCCGAGATGGCGAACGGGTCGACGCTGCTACTTGCCACGCAGTAGCCCCAGTCGTTCGAGAACGAGGGGATGAACGCGTGCATGGTATGGGCGAAGGCCTGTCGCGCGGTGTGAACCGCCGCGTGGTGCATGCGGTTGGTGGTCATCTTGGCGCTGCAGGCCTGCATGCACATCACCCCGTCCGGGTGCATCACGTCGCGCACCCGCTCGAAGCACTGGCGACTGAACAGCCGTCGCAGCGGTGAATCCTCGAGTGGCTGCGGCAGGTCGTGGATGACGCAGTCGAACTTCTCGGTGCAGCGGTCGATGTAGGCGCGCGCGTCATCGGCGTGAAGCTCGAGGCGGGGGTCTTCGAAGGCGCCCGCGGCCCACTCGGGCATGTGCTCCTTGCAGATGTCGACAAGCTCGCCGTCGAGGTCGATCATGACGACGCGCTCGATGGTGCGATGACGCAATATCTCGCGCAGGGTTGCCCCCTCGCCGCCGCCCATGATCAGCACGCTGCGGGCCGGACGTGGCAGGCTGATGAGTGCGGGATGCACCAGCACCTCGTGATAGAGGCGCTCGTCACCCTGGGCCGACTGGATGTCGTCGTCGAGCATCAGGATCTTGCCGTACCGGTGGCTCTGCACCACCTTCACGCTCTGCCAGCGCGTCTGGCCTTCGTACAGCACCTCGCCGTAGGCGTGGCGGTGCTGCTCGTGCTGCGAGACGTGCTCGGTGTACCAGTCGCTCATGAAGGGGCTCCTCGATCTTGCGTCGATGTGCGCGAACGGGAAGTTGGCGCGGACGGCGTTCGGTTCCTCCAACCCCGCGGAGACGAGTCGGCCACAGGGATTTCATCTGGTAGCGGAAAACTCCAGAGGCGGCGCCTGTGCACAGGCGCAAGACTGCAAGAGCGTCGATCGCGCCAGATCGGGAGGGGCCATTGAGCCCGTACGGCATCTTCTTCATCATCCGACCGGACAAGGTTCGCGAGAGCTTCGAGATCCCCACGGCGTCCATCTCGGTCGGCAGCGATCCGCAGAATGCCCTTACCCTCGCTCACCCTGATGTGGCGCCCGTCCATGCGCGGGTCGAGTGTCGCCAGGGTTCGGCGGTCATCACCGATGTGAGCGGCTCTGGGGGGGTCTTCGTCAACCAGACGCGTGTGGGGGAGCAGCAGCTGCGCCAGGGCGATGTGGTGAAGATCGGTCCCTACTTCCTGGTCTACCACCCGCCGGGCGCGGCCTCCGCGGGACCGGTTGCCGCGGGGAGCGGTGCGTATGCCGCGCCGGTCGGAGCGGGGCCAGCCGGCGGCGCCTCGATGCCGCCTGCGGGAGGGAGCGGCGGGTTTGCAGCGCCGTCTGCCTCGGGGGCCGGACCGCGTCCTGAGGGCAACGTACCGCCCGCTGCGCAGCCCTCGGCCTCTGCGAGCGGCGCTACGCCGCCGGCGGGTGGCGGGCGCCCGCTCTCGCCCGCGCCCACGCATCTGCCCTCGGTGGTCGCGGGTCAGGTCAACCAGCAGCGCCTGCAGCCTGATCAGGTTGTGCGCATCGGGCGCGACCCGGCCAACACCATCGTTGTGCCGAGCTTGCAGGCCTCTCGCTTCCACGCTGAGCTTCTCTCTCGCGGGGGGGCCTTTGCCATCCGCGATCTGGGGAGCACCAACGGCACCTTCGTCAATGGCCAGCGCATCGCGCCCCAGACCCCCGTGCAGCTGGTGCGCGGCGCCGTCATCAAGATCAGCGAGCACACCTTCTTCTTCGACGGACAGCAGCTCGAGCACTACAGCGAAGCCGGCAACGCCCGTCTCGACGCCATCGGTCTGCGTCGCGTCGTGGCGGGGGGGCAGCTGCTGCTGCGTGACATCTCGCTGTCGATACAGCCGCGCGAGTTCGTGGCGGTCGTGGGCGGCTCGGGGGCGGGAAAGTCGACGCTGGTGAATGCGCTCAGCGGCTTCCGGCCGGCCGATCAGGGCACGGTGCTGCTGAACGGCCTCGACTACTATGCAAACATCGAGGCCTTTCGCACCGCCCTCGGCTACGTTCCTCAAGATGACATCATCCATCCTGAGCTGACGGCCCACCGCGCCCTCCACTACGCGGCCCTGCTGCGCATGCCCGACGACGTCGATCCGCACGAGCGCGACGGCCGCATCGAGGAGGTGCTACGCGATCTGCATCTCAGCGAGCGCCGCGACGTGCCCGTCAGCAGCCTGTCTGGCGGTCAGCGCAAGCGCGTGAGCATCGGGGTCGAGCTGCTCACCCGTCCTCGCCTGTTCTTTCTCGACGAACCCACCAGTGGCCTCGACCCCGGCATGGAGCTCGAGGCGATGAAGATCTTCCGCCATCTGGCCGACCAGGGCCATACGCTGATCGTCATCACCCACGCCACCACGAACATCATGCTGTGCGACCGCATCGCCTTTCTCGCGCGTGGCGGTTATCTCGCCTACTTCGGCCCGCCCAAGGAGGCGCTCGCCTACTTCGGCGCGCGCGATTTCCCGGAGATCTATCTCAAGCTCGAGCGCGAGAAGACCCCCGAGCAGTGGGGCGATGAGTTCCGGCGCAGCCAGCTCCACGGTCAGTACGTGCAGTCCCGTCTCAATGAGGTGCAGGCGCTGGCTTCCCAGGCCGCGGCGAATCCACGCGCGTCGCTGCCGGCCTCGGCCAGCGCCCCCACCCGCCAGGGCTCCGGGGTGCGCCAGCTGCAGATCTTGATGCAGCGATATCTCGACATCATCACGCGCGATCGCACGAACCTGGGGGTTCTGTTCGCGCAGGCGCCCGTTCTCGCGCTGGTTCTGCTGGTCGTTGTCTGGGGCAAGGACAACCTGTTCATCGCCCGCAGCGCCAAGGAGCTCGGAACCGCGCAGAAGTTCATCTTTCTCCTGGCCCTGTTCTCGCTGATGTGCGGCACCCTCAACTCTGTTCGTGAGATCGTGAAGGAGCTGCCCATCTACAAGCGCGAGCGCTCGGTGAACCTGCGCATCTTTCCGTACCTGATGTCGAAGTTTCTCGTGCTCTCGGCTGTCTCGGCGCTGCAGAGCCTGGCGTTCACGTTCATCGTCTTCTCCTATCTGCAGAAGCCCGATGTCGACGGGTTCATGGGGCAGATGTTCATGGTCTTGTGGATGACGAACCTGGGGGGTGTCGCGCTTGGCCTCGCCGTGTCGTCGGTGGTGCCCAACCAGAACCTGGCCATGACCTTGCTGCCGGTGGTGCTTCTCCCCCAGGTGGTGCTGGCCGGCATTCTCGTACCCCTCGAGGGCGACGTGTCAAAGCTCTTTCCCTACCTGACCATCTTGAAGTGGTGCGGCGGCATGGTGGGGCACCTGCTCTCTGTCCATACCTGGCCTTCCCTCATGCTCGTCAGCCCGACGCGTCAGATCATGCAGGCGCCGGCGCCCTCCGCCGAGGTGTGGGACATCTCGCTGCTTCCCAGCGACGCCGGCATCGGCGGTATTGTGGGGCTAGGGCTCTACGCGGCGGTGTGCCTGGGATTCGCCACGCAGATGCTCAAGCGGCGCGACAAGAGCAAGGACTAACAGCGCGCCACCTCGCGGCGCGGCTTGAAGGGAATTCCAGCGGCGCCGCGAACTTTTTCGGGTTGAATCTTGTTCACCGCCATCTCCGGGCTGGGGATACGCCCCGTGGCGGCTTGGAGGACTGAGCATGAGACCCACATCGCTCATGGTTGCAGGCATGTTCGTGGCTGCGGCGCTGGTGGCGCCGCTCGTGCCGGCGTTTGCCGCGGGCAGGGACATGGCCGTGCTCGTGGTCGGCAATGGGGCCGACAAGGATATGGCCGCGCGGGAGCGCGCTGTCATCGAGAGCCTCACCCGGCAGCGCCTTCAGCGCGGATGGAGCCACAAGCTGCTTCCCATCTACTCCTACCACTTCGACAAGGCAGCCGAGCGCGCTTACTGCGAGGAGCGCCTGAAGGTCAAGCCCGGAGATCTCGTTGTCGTTGGTCTGGTCGAGCTCGAGAGCGGCGTGCCGGTCGACTTCGTCTATCGCGAGAGCACGGTCTCGAACGCGGGGTCCACAGCCGACAAGGTCATGGACCGAGCCCGCGCGGAGCTCACCGCTCGCGGACGTATCGCCTCGTCGTCACCGTCCGCCACGCCCAAGCCCGCGGCCAGCGCCACGCCAGCCTGTGGCCAGCGCCACGCCCAGGCCTGTGGCCAGCGCCACGCCCAGGCCCGTGGCCAGCGCCACGCCGAAGCCCGTCGCCAGCGCCACGCCCAAGCCCGCGGCCAGCGCCACGCCGAAGCCCGTGGCCAGCGCCACGCCGAAGCCCGTGGCCAGCGCCACGCCCAGGCCCGCGGGGCATGGTTCCACGAGCGTGGTCGTGACCACCTCACCGGCAGTTCCCATTCTCAAGCCCGTCAAGTGGAAGCCGCGCCCGAAGCCCGCGAAGCCTGCCACTCCAGCGCCCACGCCCGCGCGTCCCGCGGCACCTGTTTCGGTTCCCTCGGGGGCTGCGGGTGAGCGATGGGCGATTCAGCTTGGCCTGTTCTCGACGCTCGAGAAGGCGCACCTCACCATCGAGAAGCTGCACGAGACCAACCCCGACCTGCAGGCAGAGATTCGCAAGGGCACGAAAGATGACCAGGTGGTGTACCGTGTCATCGCCGGCTCGTTCCCGTCACAGTCAGAAGCCTACACCCGCGCCAAGGCGCTGGCGGAGGCCGGGCTGCCTGGATTCAGCGTGAAGGTCGATGCCGCACTCGGTACGCTCGTGAAGTGACCGACCCGAACGGGGCGCTCAGAAGCCTCCCTTCCATCGACAGGTTGCTGGGAGACGCCGAGGTGCTACCTCTCCTCGAGCGGTTTCCCCGGGCGGCCGTGGTCGAAGCGCTTCGAGACGCCAGCACCTCGATTCGTCAGCGGCTGAAGCAGGGAGAGGCTGTGGCCTCGCCGCTCAACGAGGCCATCGTCGAGGTGGCCCTCACCCGCCTCGGAACCATGTTCTCGCCCGGACTTACGCACGTGGTGAACGCGACCGGCGTCGTGATTCACACCAATCTGGGGCGCGCCGTTCTCGCCCCCACGGCCGTGGAGGCTGCCCGGTGTGCCGCCGAGGGCTACATCAACCTCGAGTACGACCTCTCCAGCGGTCAGCGGGGGCGACGCGCGGCGTCGCTGATCGACCTCATCTGTTCCCTGACCGGCGCCGAGGACGCGTGCGTGGTGAACAACAATGCGGCCGCCGTGCTTCTCATCCTCGACACGCTGGCGCGGGGGCGTGAGGTGGTGGTCTCTCGATCTGAGCTGATCGAGATCGGCGGGGCGTTTCGTCTGCCGGAGGTCCTTGCTCGAAGCGGTGCCACCCTCGTAGAGGTCGGCACGACGAACAAGACCTACCCCCGAGACTATGTCGAGGCCCTCACCGAACGCACCGCGCTCCTCATGAAGAGTCACTGGAGCAACTTCCGCATCATCGGGTTCGTGCGCGAGGTGAGCGTCACAGAGCTGGCCGCCATCGGACGAGAGAAGGGGGTGGCCACCGCCCTTGATCTCGGTTCGGGTGCCCTCGTCGACTTCACGCGTCTCGGCCTGCCCCACGAGCCCACGGTGCGCGCGTGTGTGGAGGCCGGTCTTGACCTGGTCTGCTTCTCTGGCGACAAGCTGCTGGGCGGACCGCAGGCGGGCATCATCGTGGGGCGACGCGACGCGGTGTCCCGCTGCGCGCGCAATCCGCTGATGCGGGCCCTTCGATGCGACAAGATGACCCTCGCCGCGCTCGAGGCGACCCTGCTGCTGTACCGGGATGCCGAGACCGTTTCGGAGAAGGTGCCCGTTCTCGCCATGCTGACGGCGCCGCTCGAGGCGTTGGAGCAGCGTGCCCGAGGTCTGGCGGCGCGTCTCGTCGCGGCGCTGGGGGATGCGGCGCAGGTCGATGTGACGGAGGGAACCTCGCTTCCCGGAGGAGGGTCGCTCCCCGCGCACGAGCTTCCCACCTGGCGGGTGACCTTGCGGGCCGGCTGTGCGGAAGATGTGCTCGTCGCCCGTCTGAGACGCGCCCGCACGCCGGTTGTGGCACGCGCGGAGAGCGGCTGCGTGGCCTTCGATGTGCGAACCCTGCTGCAGGGCGATGAGGAACGCATCGTGGCCGCCTGCCAGGAGGCGATCTCGTGAGCGCGTCACGTTTCTTCATTCTCGGGTCGGCGGGTCACGTCGATCACGGCAAGACCACGCTCATCAAGGCGCTCACGGGCATTGAGACCGATCGCCTGCCGGAGGAGAAGGCACGCGGGCTCTCCATCGATCTCGGATTCGCCCATCTGGCGCTCCCGTCGAAGCGGGTGGCGGGTATCGTCGATGTGCCCGGACATGAGCGGTTCCTCAAGAACATGCTCGCCGGCGTGGGCGGGTTCGACATGGTGCTGCTGGTGATCGATGCGGTCGAGAGCGTCATGCCGCAGACCCGTGAGCACATGGAGATCCTCGAGCAGCTCAAGATTCCCGCCGGGGTGGTGGCGCTCACAAAGGCCGACCTGGTCGACGAGGATTTCCTGCAGATGGCGCTCGAGGAGGTCACAGAGTATCTCTCGGGCACTTTTCTCGCGGGCGCGCCGGTGGTCCCGGTCTCTGGCGTCACCGGGTTCGGCACGCGCAAGCTGTTGAAGGCCATCGACACCGTTCTCGATTCCGTTCCCCCTCGCGTGCTCGAAGGCCCCGCTTATCTGCCTGTCGATCGGGTCTTCACGAAGGCGGGCTTCGGAACCGTCATCACGGGCAGCCTCTGGTCTGGGCGCCTGCGCAAGGGCGATCGCGTGACGCTCATGCCGGAGGCGGTGGAGACCAAGGTTCGCGGGCTGCAGGTGTATGGTGAGCCCGCTGAAGAGGCGCTGGCTGGGCAGCGCGTGGCGGTGAATCTTGGGGGGGTCGACGTGGCGAGCGTGCATCGCGGGCAGGTGCTCGGCTCGCCGGACGCGCTCGTGTCAACCGACCGCGTCGATGCGCAGGTAGAGCTGCGCAAGGACAGTCGCGCGCTGCGCAATCGCAGCCGCGTGCGGCTCTACTTCGGCACCTGCGAAGCCCTCGGCAAGGTCATCGTGCTCGACGCTGACGAGGTGGAACCGGGGGCCACCGGACTGGTGCAGTTCGTGCTCGACGCCCCCGTGACCGCGCGACGGGGCGACCGCTTCGTGCTGCGCAACTCCACGGCGGAGCACACCATCGGTGGGGGCATGTTCCTCGAGATGCGTCCTCAGGCCCACCGCCGCAAGGACGAGAAGACGCTCGAGATCCTTCGCCAGCAGGAGGCGGGCACGGCCCTGAGCCTTGTGAAGGCCGTGCTTATGCAGGCCCCCTTGAAGCCGCGGCGCCCCGCGGATGTCGCGGAGAGCCTGAAGAACCCGCTCGATGTGGTCACCGTGTGGC
>RGZZ01000148.1 GCA_010028905.1 Pseudomonadota bacterium
TCTCGGCAGCGACCGGCCTGCTCGCCCTTCGCCAGGGCACAGCTCGCCTCGAGCGCGCCCTGCCCGCTGGGAGTGTGGCGACGGAGGCGCTTGCGATACCCGAGATCGAGCGCGCGGTGGCCGAGATCCGCTTCGGCGCAGACGAGCTCGCCGAATTCCTCGACTGGCAGCAGGGCTGGCAGCGCGAGACCGCCGAGCGCCACGCGCGCTTTGCCGCCGTTCCCCTGCACGCGGGGAGTGAGCTCGACGAGCTGCTCCATCGCGCGCGCGAGCTGCCCCGCGAGGGGTGGGCATTCGGCGTGAAGCGCGCGCGCCGCCTCATCGATCGCCTCACCCGCCACTGGACCGACAGCGCTTCTCGGCGCCTCCTCGCCAGCGACGCCGGCGCGGCCGCTGTGGCCGGGGTGGACGCCGCACTTGTCGAGCTTCGCGCGGCGGCCGAGCGCCTGCTCGATCGCCAGCGTCCGGTCGACACCGTTCTGACCGCCGCGGAAGCCGCCTTGAGACGCGTAAGCGACGCCTTCCAGTGCGTGGCCGAGTGTCAGGGGCGCGGCGCGGCCGAGCTTGCACCAGGGTTTGCGGCCGACGTGTGCGACGGCGTGAGCGCGGTGCTGCGCGGCGCGCGGCCCGACGTGAGCCTGCGCGCGCTTGTCGCTGTGACGCCCCCTCCCGCGTTCACCGAGGCCCACGACCGGCTTGCCGCCTATCTCGAGTGCGGAGAGACGGGGCTGCTGCTCGAGGCCGTCGAGGCCGTTCGAGCCGCACTGCGAGACGACGACGCGCTTGCTTCATCTGATGAAGACGCGGCAGCCCTCGCCACGCCGCGCCTCAGCCTGTGCGCGTGATCGGGCGAGGGTCTGCCGCGGTGGCGGGCCGGCGGATCTGAGGGTCGCCTGGTGTTCGCCGGGTGGTCGTCGGGTGGTCGCCGGGTGGTCGCCTGGTGTTCGCCTACTGGTCGCTGTCGGGAGCGCGACGCATCTGCTGCATCATCGCGTTCATGACGGCGCTCTCGAACTCTTCGGGGGACACCTTGTTGTAGCCGGCCGGCACGTTGAAGGTGCTCTCGTCGAGGGTCATGTTGTCTTCGTACGCGGTGACGAGCATGGTCATCTTCGAACCGCCGTCGAGGACGCACACGCGCTTCACCACGAGCCCTTGCTGGATGGCCGCGAAACGGGTGAGGTCGCCCTTCATCACGTAGGTCACCTTGCACCCGTCGTTCTCGACCACGTGCTCCGGCTTGCACATCTCGGGGCAGTAGAACGTGTGCGCCTTCGGGGCCACCCAGATCTCCGACTTGATCTCGTTGTTCGCGCTGCCCGCGCAGCCGCTGCTCTCGATCTGCATCGTGATGACGTAGTGCTCGGTGTCGAACTGGCCGACCTTCTCGCGGCCGAGGTCCTTGATCGTGAGGGTGGTGGTGATCTTTCCTGTGCCCTGCTGGTGCTCGCGGCGGTTCTTCTTGCGAGTGTCGGCCTGGCCGAGCGCGGAGGTGAGGGGATTCATGGCCTGCGTTGCGTAGACGCGCGCGGCGTCGCTCACCTCGATGCGCTGGCGGGTGCCGCACGAGGTGATGGTGGTGCGCTGCATCTTCATGGGCCCCATCTGCATCGCCATGTCGACGCGCTCCTTGTTGCCCTTCACCTGGGTGGTGGTGGTCATCATGGGCTGGGTCTGACCTTCGACCGATATGGTCGACTCGGTGGTGTAGCGGAAGTCGGCGAAGGCCGACGTGCTGAGGGCAGCGACAAGGGCAGCGCCGCAGAGGAGGGTGCGGATCGAGGTGTGCATGGAGGTCTCCATGAGTCGAGGCTGCGACCGTGTCGGGCGCGCCTCGAGTCATGGGCGGCGCTGGACCTGCTTCCCTTCAGCGACTGTCGCCGCCGGGTCAGCGTTGACCTCGTCTCGCCTCTTCTCCTGGGCAGCGTTCTCTCTGGTTTGTCGCGCTCAAGTCGCCGTGGATGAGCACATATGCGCTCTGGATGAGCGCATATGCGCTCAAGTCGCCGTGGATGAGCGCATATGCGCTCAAGTCGCCGTGGATGAGCGCATATGCGCTCAAGTCGCCGTGGATGAGCACATATGCGCTCAAGTCGCCGTGGATGAGCGCATATGCGCTCAATGGCACAGGGGGACGTGCTGTCGGGAGACCTCAGGGCTTTGTGACACGTGCTCTGCTGCGGTTGCGGGGCATCATGGCACCGAGGCACGGCAGTGTGAGCACCACGTGCGTGATAGACAGCCTTCCCACGAGCTCCCCCAGCAGCTCGCCCTGATCGGTTGTCAGCAGCGTCGACCCAAAACCGAGCAAGATGAGGACGGCGGCCGCGCCGGCGACGATCTGAAGGCTCAGGCGAACGGGACCCGGTACGAACGTGGATGGCATTGGACTTCTCCTCTTCCTGTCATGCGCGACGGCCCGTTCCTCACCCGCGGGATCGACCTCCTGACGTATGAAGAGATCGGGCCGGCTTCTCGAGCGTGGGGTGAGCTTGGGCTTCGCGTGTCACTTCCTGCTTCGCATCGTACTGCGCCACGATTGCCGTCTCTCGCGTGCACGGTTGACAGGATGTTGCGGCGATGTTAACCGTGTTGGCGCAGATGTTGCCGTTGTGCGACGAGATGTGTCCGGCACTGACCTCTCCTCGCCACCCCGAGAGCAGGCGGACGCCTGGCGCACGTCACTGGCGGTCTGGCACTGACCTCTCCTCGCCGCCCCGAGAGCAGGCGGGCTGGAGGACACCTGGGGGTGTTCACCTAATCTCCCAGGCCCCCACGCGCGGCTCGAAGCGGTTGCGTCGGGGGGGGCATCCATCGCACAAGGAGCACAGGCATGGCACGTCCCAGCGGTACCGCCCTCATGGAGAAGATCGTCGCTCTCTGCAAGCGGCGCGGGTTCATCTTCCCGTCGTCTGAGATCTACGGCGGCCTGAACGGCTTCTGGGACTACGGCCCGCTGGGCATCGAGCTCAAGAACAACCTGCGCGATCGCTGGTGGGACGCCATGGTGCGCAACCCTCCGACCGGGCCGGACGGCCGCGAGCTCGATGTGGTGGGCATCGACTGCGCCATCATCAGCCACCCGAAGATCTGGGAGGCCAGCGGTCACGTCGAGGGGTTCTCCGACCCCATGGTCGACTGCAAGACCTGCAAGGCACGCTTCCGCGCTGACGCCCTCGATGAGTCGCCCTGCCCCAACAAGCCGAGCAAGCTCGCGGGCGCGGCCGAGGCCTGTCAGCTCACCGAGCCGCGCACCTTCAACCTCATGTTCAAGACCTATGTGGGGGCGCTCGAAGACCCGTCATCGGTGGCGTATCTGCGCCCCGAGACGGCCCAGGGCATGTTCTACAACTTCAAGAACGTGCTCGACACCAGCCGCGTGAAGGTGCCCTTCGGCATCGCCCAGATCGGCAAGGGCTTCCGCAACGAGATCACGCCGCGCAACTTCATCTTCCGCTCGCGCGAGTTCGAGATGATGGAGATGGAGTTCTTCTGCCACCCGAGCGAGGCCACCCAGTGGTATGAGTTCTGGCGCAAGACCCGCTTCGACTTCTGGTGCTCGCTGGGCCTCGCCGGCGAGCGTCTGCGCCTGCGCGACCACGAGCCCGACGAGCTGGCCCACTACGCCAAGGACGCGGGCGGCTGCGCCGACGTCGAGTACGCCTTTCCGTTCAGCGGCGAGAAGGGCTTCAGCGAGCTCGAGGGCATCGCGTACCGCTCGAACTTCGACCTCTCGCAGCACATCAAGCACAGCGGTGTGAAGCTCGAGTACTTTGACCCGGTGCGCAACGAGCGCTACGTGCCGCACGTCATCGAGCCCGCGGCCGGCCTCACGCGCGGACTGCTCGCCGTCATCTGCGAGGCCTATGACGTCGACGAGTCGCGCCCCAGCCCCGAGCTGATGCGCTTCGCGCCGAGCCTGGCCCCCATCAAGGCGGGCTTCTTCCCGCTGGTGAACAAGGACGGCCTGCCCGAGATCGCCGACAAGCTCTACCGCGACTTCAAGCGTCAGGTGGGGCCGGCCCAGTTCGACGAGAAGCAGTCGATCGGCAAGCGCTACGCGCGCATGGATGAGGCGGGGACCCCGTTCTGCGTCACCGTCGACGGGCAGTCGAAGGAAGACCAGACGGCCACTGTGCGCGAGCGCGACAGTGGCCAGCAGGAGCGGGTGGCTCTCGACAAGGTCATCGGCTACATCGCCGAGCGGGTCGGGGCGAAGCGGGCGTAGTCAGCACGGGGCGGTCAGTCGTTGAGGACGAACACGCGGCGGCCGTTGAGCATGATCTCGTTGCCCGCGTTGCCCGGCGCGATGGTGAAGCTCGACACGCTGCCGTCGTTGAACTGGAGCACGAGGCTGCCGTCGGGCGACACCGTCCACTGGCCGTCGGAGCCACCCGCGACAACGCCCGAGCCGTTCATCGACAGGCTGGAGGCGTCGGAGCGGTAGACGAACTGGCCGTTGCTGTAGAGGTAGAGGTCCTTGCGCTCGCTGTAGCCGTTCCCCGTGTAGAGGTAGAGCAGGTGCTTGCCGCTCAGCGCCGCTGCGATGCCGTTGCCGTGACCGCCGCGGGTGGGGGCGGTCTGGGTGCGGCTGAACTGCATCCGCTGGGCGATGCCGAGACCCTGGTAGTAGGCGGCCTGGGCGTACGGCTCCTTCGCGATGCAGATGACCGCGGCGCCGCCGCCGTAGGGTGAG
The DNA here is from genome assembly GCA_010028905.1 of Pseudomonadota bacterium. Taxonomy (NCBI): domain Bacteria; kingdom Pseudomonadati; phylum Pseudomonadota; species Pseudomonadota bacterium. The sequence continues at coordinate 4,697 of RGZZ01000148.1, forward strand.
AAGCGGACGAATGCGTCGGCGATGAGCCAGCCCTCGTTGGTCTGGCGGGCTGCGCGGAAGCAGCGGTCGCTGCCGCCCAGCGATTGCACCTGGCCGACGAGCTGGAACCCGTCCTGCTCGAGGTTCAGCTCTGGGGCGAGGGCTTCGAAGCTCGCATACCCGTGGGGCTTGATGACAGCGACGAAGGTCTGGGAGGCGTCGGTGACGGCGGCGCCGCCGCCGCTCTCGGTCACCTGCAGGTTGGTGGGAACGGTGGTCGCGAGGTTCGCGAGGCGGATGGTGCGGCCCGCGTCAGCGTGGGCAGCGGTCAGGCCGATGATGGCCAGGGCGATGGTGAGGGTGATGGTTCGCTTGATTGAGGAGATGTTGTTCTTCATATCCAGAGTCTACACCCGTCTCTCGCGCCAGACTGTGAAACGAGCCACAGATGGAAATCCCCTTCGTGATCGATGTCACGCCGCGGGGCTTTCGCGCCAGGGCGGGGCAGGCCGTAACCTCACCGCGCCCCTGTCCTGAGCGGGGAGAAGGCGCGTCTCCAACGAATCTTGGCGGCATGCGCAGAGACCTTGCATGGCTTGCGGGTATCATCGTGGTCATCGCCCTGGCCGCCCGCTTCCTCGAGCCGCACGGGCAGCACGCTCCCCCTGTCACGGCTTCGCCGAGCGCCGCCGATGTCGAACGGGCGCGAGGGCTGCTGCATCCGCCTTCGCTGTCAGCGCGTGAGAGCCAGCAGCGGCTTGTTCTCTACAACGCGATCCGCGATGAGATGGACGCAAGCCGATTCGGCGTTCTTGAAGCCGTGGCCGCTGAGCTGCGCGCGGCCCCAGGCAATCGGGTGAGCCTGGGCTACGACCTGCGCACCTTCTATTCCGCGGTGGGGGGCGATCTCGACTTCCGCGGGGGCGGTCAGGAAGACTGGCCGCGGCTGCTCGCCTTTCAGCAGACGTGGCTCGACGCCATTCCAAAGTCAACGGCCGCCCACGTGGCGCGCGCCCAGACCCGGGTCACCGCGCCCGCCACGCCCACCGCGCTCTCAGACGCGCTCGTCGACCTTCGCGCCGCGGGGAACCCTGACGCGAACGCCCCTGCCGATCCCTACCAGAAGGTCGTGCTGGGGCGCCTTGTGCGGGACTCGCAGGCGCGGCAGGACGAGGTGGTTCGAGCCGCCGCACAGGCGCTGCTCGAGTCTTCGCGCTGATTGCGGAGACCGAGTCAGAGCTTCACGTCGCGCGACGCGGTGAAGTGCTCGTCGTAGGTGCGCACCTCTGGCGTGGCGTACGACACGTGCACGCGATAGGTGCTGTGGTCGTCGTCGGCCGGGCGCCAGCGCTTCTTGCCGTTGAGCTTGGGCTGGGGCTCTTCCTGGCCGTCCGGCAGAACCTTCGACCACTTGATCTGGAGGCCGTCGAGGGACGGGGTGCGCAGGGCGATCACGCGGGTATGGCTGTTGTCACCGCCGCCATCGTCGCCATCACCGTCATCACCGGTGCCCCCTCCACCGGTGCCCCCGCCGATGCCCACGCTGAGGCCGTCGATGAGGCTCACCCGCTCGAGGAACTGGTGCCACATGTTCTCCTTGTCGATGGCGCAGAACTCGGGGTTTGTCATGTCGCGCATGAGGCACGACTCGTGCGTGGGGCGATAGCCGCTCATGCTTCCCCAGTCGTTGAACGAGGGGAACGCCCCGATCTTGCCGGGGGTGAAGTCGTAGCCGGGCTGATACTGCGTAACGCGGATGCTGGCGAGCTGGTTGTCGCCATCGGGCACCTTCTCCTGAACGGTGAGCTTGTGCTTGCCGGGGGCGATGTCGTCCGCCGTTCCGATGAGGAAGAACCCGCGATCGTTGGTGGGGTCGATCTGGGCTTCGATGGGCTTGCCGTCGAGGAGGAACTGCACGTCGTCCTTGGTCTCCCACCCGACGAAGCTGCCGTCGATGCGCAGGCTCGGGCGCTGTCCGTCGTGCGGCCCTTCGACCTTGAACGTGTAGTTGATCGGGCCGTCCTTGAGGTTGCGCCAGGGGTACTCGCCCACCAGCGGCTTGCCGGAGAATGCCTGCAGATCGCCGTCGACCCAGGCCTTCCACGGCACGTCCGCGCTGTCGGAGTGATTGGCGCCGTCGTAGACATAGCCGCCGTCATACTCTTCGCCCACGTTGCCGAAGTTGTGGCCGAGCTCGTGGCGCAGAACCACCTTGCCGCTGCGCTCGGAGCGGGTGGTGATGGCGTACTGGCCGCCGAGGCCGCCGTAGAAGTCATCGTTGGCCATGAGAATGGGGTAGTCGGTGGCCGGCGCGAGGGCGACAGCGCGATCGATGGCATCGGGATTGCCGGGCATGATGCCCCGCTTCGAGCCCGCGGGAGAGCGGTAGAGACCCAGGGCGGTGTCGCGCTCGTCGCTGCCGTCGGTGAGCCCGGACTGGTTCGAGGGCACGAACACCGCGTGCACGTTGAAGAGCGGCAGGTAGCTCTTGAACGTGGTGGCGGAGAAGAGGTCGTCGGTCATGCGCTGGGCGTCAGCGAAGAACTGGTCTTTCTGCGCCGCCGTGTAGCCATCGCCCACGATGGTGAGGTTGATTCGGTTCTCGATCTGGCCGGAAGACGCGATGGTGCGCACCTCAGAACCGGGCCAGGGCCTGCGGCCCTGCACCGCCGCGGCTTCTGCGAAGGCGCGGGCCTCTTTGGGCAGGGCGCCGTTCGTGTACACCACCTCTTCGTAGCGGGTTGCGGGTGGAGGGGCATCCTCGCTGATGATCGAGGGGAGCGACTGCAGCGTCACCGTGTCTTTCGCGGGTGCGATGGCGGTGGGTTCGACGCCCACGATGCGCACGCTGTCGCCGTCACGCAGCTGGCGCACGCGCCATGCGGATGGGGTGGATGCAATCGTTGAATCAGCCATGGCACTCCTCGGAGAGAAACCTGTTCTTCTCTTGAGCCTACCATGGGGGGGCGTTGCGGTGGTGGCCGGGATGTTAACCTTGGGCGAGGTGGACCGCGCGGGTCAGGCGTCGGCGGGCATCGATGAGAACCTGGCCCGCAGCACTGCGGCGGCGAACCGCCAGGCGCGCGCGTCGATGTTGTCGGCCATGCGTCCGGCCATCTCATCGGCCATTCTCAGGTCGCCGGCCGACATCGCGCCGAAGGGCTGCGGATGCGTGAGCATCCACACCTGTACGATGGAGCCGAAGCGAGCGGCCAGGGCATCGCTGCTCCGGCTGAACTGCAGCTCACCGGGCTCTCCGAGGTCTCCCGGCGGGAGGGCCATGCCTTGCGGCCAGATCGCGCTGCACTCCGCAACGAGCTGGTTGTTCGTAAGCGACCAGACCGCCACGTGACGCTGCCCCTGGGTGGTGGAGGCCAGGCGTCGGCCATCGGCGGAGAACGCAATGCTGCGGATGCCGCACGGCGCCGCGGAACCCGCTTTCTGCAAGGTGACGAACAGCTTGAACGGATCGACCTGCCACAGACGCAGGCTCCCGTCTCCTGTTCCCGTGGCCATCAGCGTTCCGTCGGGCGAGAAATCGATGGCCCGCAGCCCGCTCTCGTGTCGGAGCACCGAAAGACAGGCGGCGTCCTGCACGCTCCACAGCCGTCCGCTTGCATCTTCGTGGAGGGTGATCACGTGACGGCCATCAGGGGCGAAGCGCATGTCGTAGACCGCGGGCGCCTTCCCCTGCATCACTCGCCGGACCTTGCCATCTCCAGGGTCCCAGAGCTGCACGTTCCCGCCGGGGCTTGCGGCGGCCAGCAGGCGCGTGCGCGGCCACCAGCGCACGCAGCTCACAGCCCCGGGCAGCTCGCCGATGAGCGTCTTCTTCCACTCGCGAACATCCCAGATGCGGGTTGACTCGATGCCGGCAACGGCGAGGGTGTGCCCGTCTGGGGAGAACTGCAGGTCGCTGACCAGGCGGTCTTCCTCGAGGAGTGTCACGGGTTGCGAATCACCCAGGGCCCACAGCCAGATCCGGCTCACGGGACGCGCGTGCACGGTGTGATCTTCGCAGGTGGCCAGCATCACGCCGTCATACGAGGCGGCGATCAGCCGCACGGAGGCGCAGGGGGTATCGGCATCGATGTTCATCGCGCAGATCTGCTGGCCCGTGTACGTCTCCCACAGCGCCAGCTCCTCGCCTGCCGTGACGACCCTTCGACCGTCGGCCGCGAAGGCAATGGTTCGATAGCTGCTGGAATGGGCGGTGCCGCGTCCGTCTCGGAGGATGGGCAGCCCCGTGGTCAGGGTGGCCTGGTTCTGCGGCTCGTCGAGGTAGAGCCTGCCGTGGCTGGCGGGCTGGGGGCGGAGGCGATAGAGGTCGCGCATGACCCCCGTCTCCTCGAGGCTCGATGGCATGTAGTCGCGATCGTGCAGCAGCTCGAGGATCTCTGCGCTCATCTCGGGGGGGCAGACCTTCGACATCTTCCACAGCAGCTCGAGCGCATTCGACAATCTCAGAACCTCGAAGGCGGTCTCCCATTCGAGCCGGTTCACCACCGACAGCTTCAGCCGCTCGTCGGAGAACAGCCACGGGATCCACTCGGCGCGGGCCGCCTGACGAAGGCCGCTCAGCGCGCGTGACTTCAGCTTCAGGTCGGCTTCGTCATAGGCGCGCCACAGATGTGTCGGAGCGTCCGGCAGCGTCTGCAGCTGCTGGGTCTGACCCGTGAGCAGGAAGAACAGGGCGCGGGTCGGCTTCTCGCTGGGCGCGTACCCCCCGTTTACGACCGCGTCGATTGCGGGAGCGGTGAACTCCCTGTAGGTGACGAGCTCACAGATGGTCTCGCGCATCCCCGCGTCGCTGATGAGGGTGACGGCACGGGCCGCCTCGCGGGCCACCAGCGTATCGGTCGAGGTGCACGCCTCGAGGAGCGCCACCGCCATCTGGGGGTCATCGTCTTCGAAGATGCTCGTTCTTCGCGCCAGCAGCGCGGTGGCCACCCGGAGCTCGAACGGCGTGGTGGCGACCCAGCGGCAGTCCTTGATGAGCGCAGCCAGGTCGGCGCTGCGGGTGCTCTCCCAGACCGCGCACACCGCGTTCACGGTGCGGGTCTGCTGCAGCTCGCGCAGGGCGTTGAACGCCATCTGCTTGATCTTGTCGTCGAAGTGCGACGCGAGCGCCTCCGCGAGGACGCGCGCGGGCTGCGGGTGACCGGCCATGGCGGCCGCCGCCAGTGCCTCGGCTGCCTGCTGTCGCTGGCGAGCCCCCACGAGCGGCAGGCGATTGTACAGCTTCTGCCGTGTCTCTTCGAGTTCGAGTGCGTCCATGAGCCTTGGCGGCTTGGGGCTTCGAGACCCCGCCGACTGTCTTGTGATGAGATGCGGCCGGCGCCAGCTGTATGGCGGCTATCGCGCCTCAGCAGGTTCGGTCGGGGAATGTCATTCGACGTCCCCGGCCACAATCCCACACGCCTGGCGGTCTTTCCTCGCGTCGTTTGACAATCTCCCCAAGAGGAGAAGAGAGTAGTGCCGAGACCTTTCCAGGCTCGGCACTGTGGGCAGGGGGCGTCCGGGTTCATCCACGGCGCCCAGGGGAGCCTTCTGCTCCGAGCAGCCGTTCGGCTGCTGGTCACCACCGCAAGGAGGTCTCGTCGTGAACAAGCTCTTCACCCTGGTCTCAGTGGCAGCGCTCGGTCTTGCGCTCTACGTTCCCGCGT
>RGZZ01000149.1 GCA_010028905.1 Pseudomonadota bacterium
GAGCCCAGCACGGGAGAGGTGGAACGCCATGCACAGAGACAGGTTGATCAAGAAGGTTCGCGCGCTCAGCGAGCGCTATCGGGTCGACAACGGTCGCAGGTTCCGGCTGCGCAGCTTCGATCCGGGCGACACGGCGGGTCTCGAGTCCGACGACAAGCCCAAGGCGCGCACCCTGCTGGCCGAAGGGGTTCAGGTGCTGGCCGAGCTGCAGGACATGCTCTACGCCAACGATCGCTGGGGCGTGCTCCTCATCTTCCAGGCGCTCGACGCCGCCGGGAAGGACGGGGTCATCAAGCACGTCATGTCCGGCGTGAACCCGCAGGGATGCCAGGTCTACTCGTTCAAGGCCCCATCGCACGAAGATCTCGACCACGACTACCTCTGGCGCTGCATGCGCTGCACGCCCGAGCGGGGGCGCATCGGCATCTTCAACCGTTCGTACTACGAAGAGGTGCTGGCGGTGAAGGTGCACCCCGAGCTTCTCGAGGCCCAGCACCTGCCCGAGGCCGCGCGCACCAGGAAGCTGTTCGAGCACCGCTATGAAGACATCGCCGCCTACGAGCGCTACCTGTCGAGAAATGGCTATGTGATTCGCAAGTTCTTCCTGCACGTGTCGCGCGACGAGCAGAAGCGCCGCTTCCTCGAGCGCCTCGACGAGCCGCGCAAGAACTGGAAGTTCTCCGAGGCCGACGTCACCGCGCGCCAGCACTTCGATGCCTACCAGCGGGCCTACGAGGACATGGTGCGGGCCACGGCCACCGAACACGCCCCGTGGTATGTGGTGCCCGCAGACAACAAGTGGTTCACGCGTCTGGTGGTGGCGTCGGCCGTCATCGAGACGCTGGACGGCCTCGACCTGAGCTATCCCCGCGTCACGCGCGAGCAGCGCGAGCGCCTTGCGGCGGCGCGCACCGAACTGGAGAATGAGTGAGCTTCGCGATGAGTGACATCGACAACAAGAGCCCTGGGCGATACGGATTCGAGATTGCCCGATCATTTGCCATCTTCCGCTACCTCGACGCCATGCCGAAAGAGGCGCAGGACTTCATGCGCCGACGCATGCGCGAGGTTCTCAAGCGCGATCGAATCATGACCGAGACCCAGCTCAAGGAGCTCTCGCGCCATCGCGCGCTCGAGTTTCAGCGCCGCGACAACGCCTTCAACGAGACCTCTGAGTCGTGGGAAGGTCGCCTCTCGGAGGCCAAGAAGCAGCTCACCGATCTGTACTTCGGGGCCAACTACTCGCTCGACTACCTGAAGTACCTGGTGGCCGAGAACGCCTCTGAGCTCGAGAGCGCCTTCAACCTGCACTTCGACAACGTGCTCGACTTCACGGCCAACATCGAGAAGGCCGACATCGACGTGCTCATCCGTCGCATGTTCGCCTACGAGAACCTCTCGGTCGAGGAGAAGGCCCGCTTCTCGCCGGAGGCGCACGAGCTGCGGATCGTTCTCATCACGCGACTCATCTCCGAGCAGCCGGAGTTCGTTCGCGTGGCTCACAAGTATCTCTCGATCACCGATCTCCATCGCATCTATGATCGCATCATCGGCAGCGGCAAGGTTGGGGGCAAGTCAGCGGGCATGCTGCTGGCCTATCGCATGCTCATGACCCCCGCCGAAGACGATCCCTACGATTTCTCGAAGTACTTCGCCATACCGGAATCATGGTATGTGGGCGATGACGTCTTTCACGCCTATCTCGACTACAACGGCGTGCTGTCCCGGCGAACCCAGAAGTTCAAGGAGATGCAGGCCATCGAGGACGACTACCCTGAGCTGCACGCGCAGCTCGTCGACGGCGACTTCCCGCTGGCGGTGTGGGAGAAGCTGCGTCAGACCTTTCTGCCGCTGGCCGGCAAGCCGCTCATCGTACGCTCGTCGAGCCTGCTCGAAGACAACTTCGGTCTCAGCTTCGCAGGCAAGTACGATTCGTACTTCCTGCCCAACCAGGGCACGCCGGACGAGAACATGGTGGCTCTCGGTGACGCCATCCGCAAGATCTATGCGGGCGTCTTCCATCCGAATGCCCTGGCCTATCGCAAGCGCAATGAGATCATCTATCGCTACGAGTCGATGGCCATCCTCGTCCAGCAGGTCGAGGGCAAGCGCGTGGGACGCTACTTCCTGCCCGATCTGGCGGGTGTCATCTTCAGCGAGAACCCGTACTGCTGGTCGAGGCGCATCAAGAAGGAAGACGGCATGCTCCGCCTCGTCATGGGGCTCGGAACCCGTGCCGTGGAGCGCGTCGGAGAAGACTATCCTCGAATCGTGGCGCTGGGCCAGCCCACCCTGCGCCCCGAGGAGCAGGGCAACATCGAGAAGTACTCGCAGAAATACGTCGACGTCATCGACATCGACCGGAACGAGCTCATCACGGTGCCCCTCAGCGAGGTGCTGGGCGCCGATGTGCTGCCCCAGCATCGCTTCCTGCTCTCGTGTCGCAAGGACGGCGCGGTCCGCGAACCCCTCACCCTCATCGATCTCACGCCCGCTTCGAGCATCATCACCTTCGACAAGCTGCTGCGCCAGACGCTCTTCCCCAAGGTGCTGCGCGCGGCCCTCGAGAAGATTCGCAAGGCCTACGGCATCGAGCTCGACCTCGAGATGGCGGCAGAGGTCGACGGTGACGGCGGCTTTCGCGTCACCTTGCTGCAGTGCCGTCCGCAGAGCCTGCGGGCCGAGGAGGTCGCCCCCACGCTGCCGGAGGTCCCCACGGAAGACCTGGTGTTCCAGTGCGTGAAGGAGGTGCCCACCGGGCGCGTCAAGGACGTGGAGTTCCTCGTCTACGTCACCGAGGCCTACGGCCGCATCACGGCCGATGCCGACCGCTTCGAGGTGGCGCGCATCATCGGACGGGTGAATCAGCAGCTCGAGGGCAGACAGGCCATCCTCATCGGTCCGGGGCGATGGGGCAGCAGCAACCTTCGCCTCGGCGTGCCCGTGAAGTACTGGGAGATCAACAACTTCCGCATGCTGGGCGAGGTGGCGCGCAGCGTCAACGGGGCGGTGCCTGAGCTGAGCTTTGGCACGCACTTCTTTCAAGACCTCGTGGAGAGCGGCATCTACTGTGTGCCCATCTACCCAGGAGAGACCGGTGCCGTGTTCAACGAGGCGTTCCTGCTCGACGAGCCGAGCGCGCTCGAACGCTTCGTGGGGAGCGATGCCGCGGGGGCGTACGGTGAGATCGTGCGCGTGCTGGAGGTCGGACCCGGCAGGGTGCTGCAGGTGCTGCTCAACGGTCGGGCCGAGCGTGGGGTGTGCTACGTCGAGCGCAAGGATTCCGCGGTGCAGCGCGCTGAGCCGCGCCAGGGAAGAGACGAGTGAGCCCGGCCTTGTGATGGATGCGCGCCGGTTGCTATAATCTCAGGAACGGCGCGGTGGAGGAGGTCGAACTTGAGGCGCGACCGTCGTTGCGGCATGTCGCTCATCGAGGTCGTCATCGCGGTGACGGTCCTGGCTGCCGCGCTCTTCTCCCTGGGTGTGCTCATCCCTCGCAGCGTGCTGCACCTCCACAACAAGGGGTTCGAAGCGGTGGCGGCCCAGCTGGCCGAGCGGCTCCTCGAGGGAACTCGCGGGCTCGACCCCGCGAGTGTGCCGAACGGGCTGTGGGATTCGTGGGCTCCCTTCGTCAGTCAGTCGAGCGACACGGCAAACGTGCCGGCGCACGCGGGAAGCGCGCGTCGACAGTTCCCCCCGGTGCCCTACCCCGCTGACGGTCTTGCGCCCTACACCGTGAGCGCCATCCAGAACGGGCAGCCGTGCACGGTGTCGTACTACTTTCGCGTCGAGGTGAAGGCACCCGTGTCGGCCGGAGCGGCGCGCTCGATGCAGGTGACGGTCTGCTGGCTCGAGCAGAGCGGCGGAGGCGTGTCGAACGCCCGCTCTCTCGCGGTGTCGTCAGAGGTCGGCCTGTGAGCGCCCGGGTGCCCCACCGCAGCCGCGGCATCACCCTCGTCGAGGTCATGGTGTCGATGTTCGTCCTGGGCCTGGTGATGACGGCGGCGCTCCAGCTCTTCCTCCCGTCGCTCGAACGTTTCTCGGTGGCCGACGCCTCGTACGACGCCCAGCGCCACGCGCTGGCCGCCGTGCGCATGCTCGAGGCCGACCTGCGGGAGACCCGGCTTCAGCCCTTTCTCGCGGCCAACAATGTGGTTACCGCAACGTCGAGCAGCCCGGTGACCATTGCGATGCCGGTGGCGCTGCTCGTTCCCACGGCACGCACCCAGACGGGCGAGTACCGTGTCTCGGCGGTCGTTTCACCAGGCGGGGGAGACGCCCCCGACTGGCAGGGGTGGGTGGCCTACTGGACCACTGCGGAAGAGGCTCCGAACGAGTCTCTGCTTCGTCTCTATCGAGGGTTCGTGCCGGGGCGCATCGGCATCGACCCGCCTCCCACAGCGCTGCCGTCAGGGCGCCTGCTCGCCCGCGGCGTGAGCGCCGTGGTCGTCGAGGTTGGGCAGCGTCCCAATCCGTCGCCCGTCATGGTCGCGGGGCTCGGTCTAAACGTCGACCCCTCGACCACGCTCTACTCGAGCGGCGGGCGAACCCGGGTGTCGGTCAACGTGTCGGCGGCGCGCATGCTGCACGACCGCGCCAACCTCTTCCAAGGAGGCACGACCATCGATGTTCCTCTCTGAACGCGCGGGTTCGCATCGCGGCGTCGCCCTCGGCCTCGTTCTCCTCGTCGTGACGGTGCTTTTCATCCTCGCTGTCGCGGTGGCGGGCATGAGCTCGAGCAATGCGAAGATGGTGCTCGAGCAGCAAGACGGCATCCGCGCGCGCGAGGCGGCGTTGGCGGGCCAGGCCTTCGCCCAGGCGGCGCTCAATCCGGTCGCCGACTGGACCCAGCCCATACCAGGCCTGACAGCCTCTCCCGTGGAGCACGCGCTCTCCGTGCCGGGGACGGTCTCGGCGCCCGCCGACACCACCTTGCTGTCGTCAAACCCGGCCGTCTGGTACGAGGCGTCGCTGGTTGACACGCCCACGGCGTCGCGGGTGACCGTGCGCAGCAGCGGCTACCTCAAGAACCCCGACGGCAGCCACCGCGCCACCGTGGTCATCACGACGCGGTACCAGCGGGCCCAGGGGGCGCTGCTCTACCCCGTTCAGGCGTCAGACGGGGTCTCCATCAACGGCAGCGCTGTGGGCACGGTCGATGACGTTGCGATTCGTACCGACGCGACTGCGTCAGCCAGCGTCTCGCTGGTGAGCGCCACGGTGACCGGCGACGTGCTGGTAGGGCCCACCCAGAGTGTGTCCGGCGTGGTGAACCCCGCCCCTCCGAGCCCGACAGAGGTCTCTTCCGCTCCCGCGCGGGCGGCATTTCAGCCCGTCGTGGCCCCGAGCGTGGCGCCCGGCGTGATGCAGACTCCCACGGCAGCAACTTCAGGAGGTAGCACCCTGTGAACGCGATCTCGAGACTGCTCATGCTGGCGACGGCTGTCGCGCTTGCCCTTCCCGCGGTGGGATGCACCAAGCCGCCCAAGAAGTACAGCGGCAACTGCGGGTCGTATTCGTACACGGCTGTCGTCAACGGCTATACCACCCTGCAGGGGAGCGGCATGTGGCTGCAAGGCCAGAGCGCCACGCTGCAGTCAGAGGTGAACGCCGGAAGCAACCTCACCTTTCGTGACAAGCAGGGCAAGACGTACAGCATCCCCATCAGCAGCGGGGCGCGTGACGCGCTCGAGAACAAGCAGCCTTGCGATGCGGTGAACGAGATCTTTGCGTGGATGCAGGCCCACGCCGCAACGACGCCACCTCCGACCACCGACATCACGGGAACGAACCCTGCGCCGGGCTCTGGCACCCTCACTGACCCTGGAACGGCGGGTGGGGGAGCCAACGCCGGCATCGCCAGCAGCAATCCGGCCACCGGGGGCAGCACGGGCTACGTTCTCTACCCGGGCAGCTTCTCGAACGTGCACATCGCCTCGAACAGCGTGACCTTGGCCCGGCCCGCGGGCAGCGACACCGCGCAGCCCGCCGTCTTCGTCTTCCACGGTTCCTCGTCCAGTGACGCCTTCTCGCTCGACGGTTGCAACGTCACGTTGCCGGCGGGTCAGACCGTGCTCTACTTCGATGGCACGGTTACCTTCAGCAACAAGACGACCTTCAGCGCTCCCGCCAACAACGCCGACGCGCGCAACCTCCTCATGCTGGGCACGTCAACCTGCACGAAGCTCACCATCGATGGTTGCACAACCCCTCTGATGGCGGGCATCTACGCACCTGCCGCCGCCGTGAAGCTGCAGGGCAGCAAGGTCACGGGAGCCGTGGTGGGAAAGACCGTGAGCTGCCTCAGCGGCAGTCAGGTGACCTATGACCCGTTGCTCAAAGGGCTCGTCTTCGAGGGCATCGGCGTCGCCGCCGCCCGATGGAGCAACGAGTCGCGACCGTAGCGCCGCTTCGCCGCTCGGCGCGGCAATCGGTCAGGACGCGGCCCCGCAGTTCTCGTGGGCGAGCCCCGCGGTGCGCGAAAAATCCCTCCATCGAGGGAGGAGAACGCGATTCGCGGAAGAGAATCCCCCCGCTCGAATCGAAGCACGAACTGCCTTCCCGCAGGCCGGCTTCAGGTGATTGCCGAGGAGGCGCAACATGTCCGTCGCCACACATGATCGTACCATGAATCCCTTCGAGATCGCTCAGCAGCAGCTCGACGAGTGCGCTGAGTTGCTCGGTCTCGACAGCTCCACCCGTGAGTTTCTGCGCTGGCCGCAGCGCGAGTTCGTCGTCACCCTGCCCGTCAAGATGGACGATGGCACCACACGCATCTTCCGCGGCTACCGCGTGCAGTACAACTCGTCGCGCGGCCCGACGAAGGGTGGGCTGCGCTGGCACCCCGACGAGACCATCGACACCGTGCGCGCCCTGGCCGCGTGGATGACCTGGAAGACCGCCGTGGTCGACATTCCCCTCGGCGGCGGCAAGGGCGGCGTCACCGTCAACCCCAAGGAGCTCTCGGAGACCGAGAAGGAGCGCCTGGCGCGCGCCTACATCGACGCTGTCGGTCGCATCCTCGGCGTCACCAAGGACGTGCCTGCGCCCGACGTCTACACCACCCCGCAGATCATGGCGTGGATGATGGACGAGTACGAGAAGATCATCGGCGAGGCCCATCCGGGGGTCATCACCGGCAAGCCCATCGCCCTCGGCGGAAGCCAGGGCCGTGGAGACGCGACCGCCCGTGGCGGCGTCTACATCCTGCGCGAAGCCGCAAAGGCTCGTGGCATCGAGCTGAACGGCGCGACCTGCGCGGTTCAGGGCTACGGCAATGCCGGGCAGTTCGCACACCAGCTGGGTAGCGAGATCCTCGGCCTGAAGGTCGTGGCGGTGAGCGACTCGCGTGGCGGCATCTACAACAAGGACGGCCTCGACTGGAAAGCCGTGCGCGCCCACAAGGAGAAGACCGAAGGCCAAGATCTCTCTCGAGCTCGCCAACGGCCCCACGACGCCGGAGGGCGATCGCATCCTGCAGAAGAACGGCGTGTTCGTGCTTCCCGACTTCCTCGCGAACTCGGGTGGCGTGACGGTGTCTTACTTCGAGCAGGTGCAGAACACGTACAACTTCTACTGGGGCCTCGAAGAGGTCCACCAGATGCTCGACCGCAAGCTCACCAAGGCGTTTGCCGACGTCTACGAGATGTACAACAAGTTCGAGAGCAAGAAGGTGCACATGCGCCAGGCCGCCTACCTCGTCGCGGTGTCGCGCGTGGCCGAGGCCTGCAAGCTCCGCGGCTGGGTCTAGCCCCCATCTCGCGGCCTTCCCACGAACGAGGGCCTCGGCGGTTACGCCGAGGCCCTCGTCTCGTTCTCGACCTGGCGAGCGCAGTGCGCTCAGGGATAGAGCGCGCTCGTGCTCCAGCCGTTCTCTGATCGGGTGTAGAGCGCACGCGTGTGCATGCGGTTCGGTCCCTCGTGCCAGAACTCCACGCGTTGCGGCGCCACGCGGTAGCCCTTCCACTCGGCCGGGCGGGGGACTTCCGCGCCGTCGAGCAGCGCATCGAGGTCGCGCACGGCCTGTTCGTATACGGCACGGTCGGGCAGGAGAGCGCTCTGGCGTGACGCTGCCGAGGCCAGCTGGCTGCCGCGCGGACGCGATCGCCAGTAGGCGTCGGCCTCTTCGTCGGAGACGTCGTCGACCTCGCCCTCCACACGCACCTGCTCGTCGAGCAGAGGCCAGTAGAAGCAGAGCGCAACCGAGCGCCGTGCCGACAGCTCACGACCCTTTCGGCTGAGGCTGTTGGTGTAGAACACGAGGCCTCGCTCGTCGATGCCTCTGAGCAGCACCATGCGCACGGACGGATTTCCGTCGGAGTCTGCCGTGGCCAGCGCCATGGCGACGGGCTGTGGCGCCCCCTTCGTCTCGGCCTGCTCGATGAGCGCGCGAATCCGCGCGATAGGGTCGGCCGGTGCGATCATCGGGCAGAAGACGCGTCTGAGATGGCAGCCCCTTCGGAGGCGTGCACGTGGAAGATCTCGCTCAGCTGGGTGAGACTGAACAGCTTGAGGATCTGGCTGCGGGTGCAGATGATGGCCATTCGACCGCCGGCTGTCTCTGCGCGCCGATGCGTCTCGAGCAGAACGCTCAGGCCGGAGCTGTCGATGTAGCGCACGTTCTCGAGATCGACCACGAGCCTGCTCGACCCGCCTTGCAGCACGGTGTCAAGATGCTCGCGCAGGCGTGGTGCGGTGTGCACGTCGATCTCGCCATCGAGGGCGACGATCGTGGTGCCGCCTTCGACGCTCTGTTGATTCACTTTGAACACATCCATGCCTGAACCTCCCACTGCGGGGCTCGCTAGACGCGGTTTCGTCGCTTTGCGGCGTCCTTGAGATGGCGATCTCGCCTGTCACTCTTATTTCCCGACGGGGTTTTCCCCTGTCACCGGGGTGAGGCGTCCGTCTGTCTTCGGGGCGATCTCGCCGCACGCACGGATGGCGTTGCTCACCACGTCGGTGTCGAGGGGGCCTTCATCTGGTCCGATGAGCACCTTGGCGCTCTTGAGCATATCGTACCCTGAACCGCCCTCGAACATGAACGAGTTGGTCGCGAGCGTGTACCGCGCGGTGTCGTCGAGGGGCTTGTCTGCCACCATCACCTGTAGCACGCGATGGCCTTCGGGCTTGCGACGGTCGTAGGTCACCCGCATGCCGGAGATCTGCGGAAAGGCGCGGCTCTCGGCGTCGGGAGGCCCGCCCAGCCCGTTCTCGAGGGCTTCGCGAAGCGTCTTTCCCTTGACCTCGAGCTTCACGATGGTGTTGCCATAGGGGAGCAGCGACACCACGTCGGCGAGGGTCAGGGGACCCGCGGCCACAAGAGCGTCGCCGCGCATGCCCCCTGCGTTGCTGATCGCCACGTCGGCGCCCATGGCGGCGCGGAAGGCGTCGGCCACGAAGTTGCTCAAGTTGCTCTCGCGACGGCGGTTGACCGCGCGACGCGCCTCGAGGGGCACGGCCGCTCTCCCCACGGGGCGACCGAACTCAGCCTTGAGGCGCGCGTCGTACTGTGCCGTGACCGCCGCCACGGCGGGGTCGTCGGCGATGGTGGCGTTCACCGGGATGAACTCGATGTCGAGGCTGTCGACGCGCCGGCGGGCGCGGTCGTAGAAGATGTCGATGCGTCCGAGATTGCGCGCGTCGGAGGCCGCCTTGAGGATGGGCGTGCGTCCCACGAGCGATTGGAGCAGCGTGTGCTCGTGTCCGCCGCAGATCACGTCGATTTCGGGCACGGCGGCGGCCAGGGCCTTGTCTTGCGCGAGGCTCAGGTGGGTCAGCGCCACGATGACCTGCGCGCCTTCCTTGCGCAGCTGCGCGACGATGGGGCGCGCGGCGATGATGGGGTCGAGGAACGTGATGTCGGTGGGCCCCTTGAGCAGGCGGGCGCTCTCTGTCGTGACGAGCCCGAACACGCCCATCTTCACGCCGTCGCGCTCCACGATGGCATACGGACGAAGCCCGGGCATGGCCTTCCCCGTGGTCTTCGAGACCACGTTGGCGCAGATCCAGGGGAAACGTGATTCGTTGATGCGGTCGTTGAGCACGGCGAGACCGAGATCGAACTCATGGTTGCCCAGGGTGGCGTAGTCGAGTCCGAGCGCGTTCCACGCCGCGATCATCTGCGCCCCCTTGAACACGCGGCTGCCCGTCGATGGCGAGATGGTGTCTCCCGCCATGACGAAGAACGTGTTGGGGGTCGTGGCCCGGATCTGCCTCACCAGGGTGCCCACGCGAGCCAGGCCGCCTCGCGCGCCGCCATCGACCGGGGCCGTCTGGTAGACGTCGTTGAGCTGCAGCAGGGTGAGACGAACAAGCGGG
>RGZZ01000150.1 GCA_010028905.1 Pseudomonadota bacterium
GTGTACCACGGCAAGGACCCGCCACAATCTGCGCAAAGCCGCGCCCCGAAGGGTCATGCGCCCCGCGGACCCCGCGGCCAGAGGGGGTTGCGGCCGAGGACGTGAGCGATGTGTGCTCTCCCCACGCCCCTTCACGCCCCCCACGTCCTCCGCTCGGCTCACTCCTCGAGCGGCTCGATGGGAAGGGTGAACTCGAACCGGCTCCCCTTCGAGAGCTGGCTCTTCACCGAGATGCTCCCCCCGTGAGCCTCGATGAACTGCTTGGCGATGGCCAGCCCCAGCCCTCGGCCGTGCTTTGTGGCAGTGATGCCCGACTCGGCGCGGTAGAAGCGCTCGAAGATCTTCTCGAGGTCGGCGGGCGCGATGCCGTGACCCGTGTCGGCCACGCAGATGACCACCTCGCCGTTCGAAGCGCTGGCCTCGATGCACACGCGGTCGTTCGGACGCGAGTACTTGATGGCGTTGTCGGTGAGGTTGAGCAGCACCTGGCGGATGCGATCTTCGTCGGCGCTCACGGCCGGCAGATCGACGGGAGCGCTGATGCTGAGCTCGACCTGTGCCTTGCGCGCGTGAGGCTGCAACACGGCGGCGGTATCTTCAATCATCTTGCGCGGATCGACCGATCGCATGCGCATCTGGATCTGGCGCGCGTCGACCAGCGAGAGATCGAGAAGGTCCTTGATCAGCCGCTCGAGACGCCGCGATTCATCGTAGATGATCTGCAGCCATCGAGCGCAGAGCGCCGGGTCGTCCTTCGCGCCACCGAGCAGGGTCTCGGCGTACCCCTCGATGCAGGTGAGCGGCGTGCGCAGCTCATGCGAGACGTTGCTCACGAAGCTCGACATGAGCTGGTCCATGCGCGATTTGAACGCGGCCTCGTTGCAGGCCTCTTCCACCAGGCGGGCCACGCTCTTGCGACCGTTCCGGAGCAGCGAGGTCGAGCCGGAGTGCAGCTCCACGGGCTCGAGGATGCCGAGATCGGCGCGGCGATCGTTGATCTCGGTGGTGAGACGCGCCACGATGCGCTCTCGAACGAGTCGCAGGTCATTCATGCTGAACTGCTTCTTCGAGCGCGGCGGTGAGAAGAGGAAGAGCACGAAGGTGTCAGCACCAGGACGCTGCACCGCCACGAGATCGGCCTCACGAAAGAGCTTTCCTCGAAGCGCGTCGACAACGCGGCCGATGCAGCCGAGAAGCGCGTGTCCCGCCGCCTTGCCGTAGCGATCCTGCAAGCCGTGGAACCCCACCACATCGAAGAAGACGAACCCGATCTCGCCCTGACGTGACAGCTCCTCACGAACACGCCCGTGCACCGACGAGAGCACGGGCAGCTTCGTGAACGGATCGAATCCCGCGGCTACGCGGCGCGTCGACGTGCGATTCTCGGCCATTGTGGGGGTATTTCCCGCGCCCTCTCCGGTGTACCTGCTGCGACCACTCCCATCTGACGGTGATGGCGCCGCTACGCCACGCCGCTGCGTTGCGACGCGCGCATCCAGGCCCGCACGCCGCGATAGGCGATCGACGAGAACCACGCGACCTGCACCGCCACAAGGGGGGCAACCACGGGCAGCAGCCAGCGCGACTCGATCATGGCGTACATGGCGCCCAATGTGTACAGCACGCTGACGAAGCACACCACCGAGACCGAGAACGCGGGATGCAGCGAGCAGAAGAGCACGAACAGCACGAATGCCGTGCCGCACACCAGCAGAACGTGCTGGGCGGTGGTCAGCGTGATGAGGGCATCGGAGCCCATCAGGGTGAAGACGATGTTCGCGGTGAGCTCGAGCGCGGTCATGGGGTCGCCGCGACCGCCCCCTTTGCTGAAGGGGGTGCGAATGTCGTTGGCGCTGCCCGGCAGGGTGCTGCCGAGCAGAACCACCGCCCCCTTCACCTCCTTCGACAGATCGCCACCGCCGAGCACGCGCTTGAGGCCGATGGTGGTGAACGTGCGCCCAGGTGGCCCCGCCCACGAGATGGGGAAGCGCGCGCCTCCCATGTCGACGAAGCCCCTCGGGGTGAAGGTGGGATTCTTGTACCGCGCCCGGAGCATCGCGAGCGCGAGACAGACCGGAGGGGGATCCACCCCGGCGGGCGACACCTGGAAGTGGCGGGCGATGCCGTCCTCATCGAGGGGCACGTCGCAGAAGCCTGTGGCGCATCTGAAGCCAGAAGCTCCACTTCCCGCGTCGATGCGCGACGCCAGGACAACGTCGTCGGCGCCGTCAACGACAGCGGCAAGCGCGCGGGTCTGGGCAGGGTCTCCCCCCGCGCCTTGGAAGACCACGGTGACCCCGATGCCTTCCGCGCCCGCCTTGCGAAGCCGCTCGATGGCGCGCGCATACGAGGCGCGCGGGAGAGGCCAGTGCAGCCCCAGCTCGTGGAGCGATTCCTCGTCGATGGTGACCAGCACGATGCGCGAGGTGTCGGCCTCAGAGAGCTGACGCCAGGCCAGCACCCGACGATCGAACACCTTGTCTTCGAGCCTTCTCAGCGCCGGAAGGCGCATCAGCAGAAGCGCCGCAAGCGCGACCACCAGGCCGGTCCCGGCGCGGATGGCCGCCGACCGGGGGAGGTCGTTCACGGGGCAGGTACGGCCGGGAGGGTCATGGTGAAGCAGCTTCCCTGGCCCTCACGGCTACGCGCCTCGAGACGTCCTCCGAAGGCCTGGACGATCTCGCGGGCAATGGGAAGCCCCAGCCCGGTGCCCCCCAGCTGGGCGGCCGGACCGCGCGTGACCCGCGCGAAGCGCTCGAAGATGCGATCCATCTCGTCGGCGGCGATGCCCACGCCGTTGTCATGCACCTCGAGCAGCACCGACGACGCCTCGCACCGCGCGACAAGACGAACGCGCCCGGTCTCGCCCGCCTTCTCGGCCACCAGCGCGTTCAGGCCCACGATCTTGATGGCGTTGTCGAGCACGTTGGTCACCGCCTGCGACAGCAGCGCCTCGTTCGCGCGCACCGGAGGAAGCGACGACGCCACATCGACGTCGAGGCGCACACACTTCTGCGCCACCAGGGGCGCCAGGTTGGTGGTGACCTCACCCACGACCCGTGACACCGAGACCGGGCCCAGCGGCGCATCAGACGGGGAGGGGCGCTCGCCCGCATCGAGGAGCCCCACCAGAAGCCTCGCCATGCGGTTCGTCTCGTCATTGATGATCTGGAGGAAGCGGCGAAGGATGGCGGGCTCGCTGTAGCCGCCTTCGAGAAGGGTCTCGACGTAGCCCTTGATCGAGGTCAGGGGGATGCGCATCTCCTCGGCGATGCGACCCACCAGGGTGCTCACGTCTCGCTCGATACGCTGCAGGGAGGTGACGTCGCGCAGAACCGCCACGGCCCCCGCGAGGCGCCCCTCGGATCCGTGCACCGCCAGGAACTGGGCCTGGAGGGCGCGCTGGTCAGGCATGAGCACAAGCCGATCGTGGGCATCGGTTCCACCCGACTTCACCACCCTGGCGAATGCCCGGGTGAAGTCGCTCATCTCGAGGGCGTCCCAGATCTTCTGACCGATGGCAGCAGACGCGGCGACGCCGAACATGACCTCGGCGGAGCGGTTGAAGAAGTGGATGCGACCCTCTTTGTCGATGCCGATGCAGGCCTCGTCGAAATGGTCGACGAGGTGCTCGGTGAGGATGCCGACGATCTTCTTGGGCACGGTCTCGAACCGGCCCTACTCTTTCTCCTCGTACTGGAACTTGTATCCGATGCCGTGCACGGTCTTGAGGTAGCGAGGCGAGGCCGGATCTTCCTCGATCTTCTGGCGCAGGCGGCGCATGTGCACGTCGACGGTGCGCGTATCACCCAGGTAGTCATACCCCCACAGCTGCTCGAGCAGGTAGTCACGGGTGAAGACCTTGCCGGGATTGGTGCAGAGCAGCTTGAGCAGATCGAACTCCTTGGGCTTGAGATCGACCTCTTCGCCCTTGAGCCGGACCTCATGCTTGACGAGGTTGATGGTGAGGTTGTCGAAGGCGAGCTCGTCCTTCTCTTCGGCCTTCGAACTGGTTCGACGCAGAACGGCCTTCACGCGCGCCACCAGCTCACGCGGGCTGAAGGGCTTGGTGACGTAGTCATCGGCCCCGAGCTCGAGCCCGAGGATCTTGTCGATCTCCTCAGACTTGGCCGTGGCCATGATGATGGGCGTCTTGGTCTCCTTGCGAAGGGTGCGACACACGTCGAGGCCACCGGTGCCCGGCAGCATCACATCGAGGATGATGAGATCCGGCCGCTCCTGACGAGAAACGTTGAGGGCCTCGAGCCCGTCGTATGCAGAAACGACGTCGTAGCCCTCTTTCTCGAGGTTGTATTTCACGAGCTCGACGATGTTGCGCTCGTCGTCGACGACCAGAATCTTTTCCTTCGCCAAGACGGCTCTCCTCTCTTATCGCAAGGCCGCCAGCATCGCCAGGCGCCCCGTCTCTCGCCGATCGCGCCGATATGAAAAGAAGAGGTCGGCCCGGCAGGCCGTGCAGAGACGACTCACTGCGATGTTCCGCCGGGGCACCCCTGCTCGCTGCAGCTGCAGCACGTTCAGCTGCCAGAGGTCGATGCTGTACTTGTCATTAGTTATCAACGACGCGACCAAATCCTGCCAATCAGGAAAGCGGTCACGCACGGGCCCGGCAACGTCGTCATGCACCTCGAAGCAGCACGGTCCGATCGACGCCCCCAGACCGCACAGCAGCTGCGCCGGATCGGTGCCGTAGCGCGCCTGCATGGCCGCCACCGTGGCGCCGGCCACGTCATCGACGGTGCCTCGCCATCCGGCGTGAGCAAGCCCCAGGGCGGGTCGCTGCGGATCGAACAAGACGATGGGCACGCAGTCGGCAGTGTAGATCACCAGGGGCAGGCCCGGCTGATCGGTGATCACCGCGTCGGCGGGCGCCATCTCCGGACCGCAGCCGAACGTGCCGCTCCCCTGCCCTACCGTGTGCACCGCGTTGCCGTGCACGAGCCGGATGTACTCGAGCACCTCGAAGCCGCCGAACGCTTCTCCGAAGCGCGCGCGGTTCACGCGCACGTTCTCGCCGTCATCACGGGTGGTGGTTCCGAGGTTGAGGCTGTCGAACGGGGCAGGGCTCACCCCACCGCGCCGGGTGGAGAACCCGCAGGTCACCTTTCCGGTGGCCTCGAGCAGCGGAAAGTCGAAATAAGGAGCACGGCCCTCGACCTCGACGAGACGTGCGTCAGACGGGGGCGTCGGGCTCATGCGATCACGCGGGCGCACCCACCGTGAGCGCGGTGCGCTGGGCCATGAAGTCTTTGGCGCGATAGAGCTCCTTGAGCATCTTCTCGCGCAGATCGTCGGTCTGCACCACGTCCCACGGCATCATGAACGACGGGTCGCGCTCGGCGTAGAGGAACCCGTCGAGGTCGAGCCCCTCCTCGTCGCAGGCCCGTTGCCAGTCGCGGGGAGAGCCGCTCCAGTACACCTTCTCGAGCACCCGCCCGAGGCGGCGATCGGCCCGCGCGCACAGGCCCTGTATCTTGACCCAGCGCGGACTCTCCATGTTGAACTTCAACGCGGGGGCCTTCTTGAAGTGCGCGGCGACGCGACGCATGTTCGCGTCGACCTCCTCGGCGCGGGCCTGG
Organism: Pseudomonadota bacterium; assembly: GCA_010028905.1. Taxonomy (NCBI): domain Bacteria; kingdom Pseudomonadati; phylum Pseudomonadota; species Pseudomonadota bacterium. The sequence goes on from RGZZ01000150.1 coordinate 5,601, forward strand.
GGCATCCACTGGAACGGCGTGCCGGCCTTGGGCACGAACTGGCTCACGCTGGCCTGCAGCGTCGATCCGGGTCGCCCCTTCTCGCGAATGAGGCGGTGGCAGTCGGAGATGATGCGAATGGTGTCGCGCACGTTGTCCTCGGTCTCGCCGGGGATGCCCATCATGAAGTAGAGGCGGAAGTTGCGCACCCCGCGGGTGACGCCGCGCTCGAGGGCCTTCATGAGGGCCTCGTCCTTCATGCGCTTGTTGATGAACCAGCGCAGGTCTTGATCGCCCGTCTCGGGCGCCAGGGTGAGCGTCTCCTGACCGCTGGCCTGGATGGCGTCGACCACCTCGTCCTTCAGGCTGTCGGCCCGCAGCGACGCAAACGAGCAGTGCGCCCCCTCGGCTAGAAGGCGGCGCGTGAGCTCGGGCATCTTCGGATAGAGGTTCACCACCGCTCCGAGAAGCCCGACCCGCTTCGTGTGCTGCAAGCCCACCTTGCACGCTTCCCAGAGCTGGTCGACGTCGCGCCAGCGGTTGGGGGTGTAGACGTAGCCCACCACGCAGAAGCGGCACAGATAGGGGCAGCCGCGGGACACCTCGATGAGGAACGAGCGTGAGAACTCTGTGTGCGGCGTGATGATGGAGGTGTGCGAGTTGAAGTCGAGGTTCTTCACCGCCAGCCGCTCGATGCGCTCCGGTGCCCCCGCGCGCACCTCGCGACCGGTGATGTAGATGCCGTCGTAGGTGTGATGGTAGAGCGACGGCACGTAGACCCCGGGGATGCGCGACAGCGCCTCGAGCAGCGCCGCGCGCGAGCCGCGCCCCGTCTCACGCCACAGCTCGACGATGGCGCGCACCGCCTCTTCGCCCTCGCCCACCACCATGGCGTCGATGAAGTCGGCCAGCGGCTCAGGATTGATGAACGACACTGCCCCGCCCATGATCACGAGGGGCCAGCGCTCGTCGCGATCGGCGCTGCGCAGGGGGATGCCCGCCAGGTCGAGCACCTTCAGCACGTTCACGAAATCGAGCTCGTAGCTGCACGAGAACCCGAGGATGTCGAACTCCTGTACCCGCGCATTGCTCTCGAGGGTGAAAAGGCCACCGCGCGACCTGCGGTGCTCATCGATGTCGTCCGGGTCGGGAACGAACACGCGCTCGCACACCACGCCCGGCGTGCGGTTGAGAAGGCCGTAGATCGACTGGAAGCCGAGGTTCGACATGCCTACGTAGTACGTGTTCGGATAGCAGAGCGCCATGCGCACATCGCCCCCCGCCGCGGGGGTGACCAGCGCAATCTCGTCAGCGCGGACGCGCTTCGCCTTGTCGATGAGCTTCCAGGCCATGGGACCGACCATCTCTTCCTACCCGTGCGCGGCACCTCACAACCCGTGCCGACGGGCGCTCCCATTATACACGATGCGATCAACCGCGCCGCCACGCGACTTCGCGGCAAGCGACGGGATCGGTCAGTCGGTCCAGCGCGGCCCCAGGAACAGCGGCGTCACAGCCCCCCCGAGAACGGCGTGGATGGGCTCGTGAAGCGGCGGGTGCATCTCGATCTCGCCCAACCGATCGAGCTTCACGAATGCCGCCTCGGATCTCGCCCAACCGATCGAGCTTCACGAAGGCCGCCTCGCACAGGCGCTCGTCGACCTGCACCTGGAGCGTCCCGCCGCAGATCTCGGCGCGGAAGCAGAGGTTCAGACCGTGTCGCGAGCGATCCGGCGGCAGCGTCTCCCAGACCAGGGCGAGATCACCCACACGCACGTCGAACCCCGTCTCCTCTGCGGCCTCTCGGCGGGCCGCCTCGTGCAGGCTCTCGCCATACTCCACCCCTCCGCCCGGGAGAAGCCAGTACGAATGGCCGTTCTTCTCGTGCCGGACGAGGAGGATCTCGTCTCCGATGACGATGAGCAAGGCCACGCGAATGCGAATCTCCGCCATCAGGAGAGCACCGGGAGCAGCAGGCTGCTCGGGCGGGCCTCGTCGTGCCAGATGCGATCGACGGCCTCCCGGATGCCGAAGTGATGGGTGACGGGGCGTTCGAAGTACGACGAGTCTCCCGGGGCGATCTCGAGGCGGATGCAGTGGCCAGGCTCGAACCGCCAGGCGGTCGACCAGATCTCGATCTCGAGCGGAACCACCACATCGGGCTCGAGCGGCTCAGCCTGCTCGTGCACGTGCCAGGGGCGCTCAACCGTGGTGCGCGCGGCGTCGAGCGCCCGATGCGAGGCCCGCAGCCATCCGCGGCTCACCGTGAAGCCTTGCGGAGGGAGATCGAGGGCCGCGAGCAGGCGCGCCTGCTCGGCATCAGTGGGCGGCACATCAGCCAGACGAACCACGAAGTCGGCGTCGACATCACTCGAAGACACGTAGAGCGTCAGGCGAACAGGCCCTGTCACGTCGAGCCGCTCGTCGAGCGGCGCGCTGGTGAAGGTGAGAATCCGCCGGATGCGGTCGGGCACGCCGCTCTTCGAGAGCACGGCGGTCCCGAGCCCCTCCGGTCCGGTCCAGGCCGGATCCGGCACCGATACCTCGCTGGGCGGGGCCTCACCCTGGGGCGCGTCAAAGCTCAGAAGGCCGTCGTTGAGCGAGTGCACGGGCGGCAGCGTTCCCGCGCGGAGGTAGAGACGCCGATGATGCAAGCCCGAAGGGGGCCAGGCGTCTGCCTCCCGATACCTTCCCTCGGTCTGCATCCAGTAGCGCACCGGTGGCTCATCCATGATTGCGTTGGGCAGATCCTTGAGCCAGTAGTCGTACCAGCGCAGCAGCTCTTCGTGGAGCTCGAGAGAGCTGAACGCGGCCTGCACCTGATCGTAGGCATCGGGTGGCGCAACCAGGGGCCAGGTAGAAGGCTCCCCCACCGAACCGCACACCAGCAGCTTCTTCGGTGCCTCGATGAGCTCATAGGCGAGCATGTTCCCCCGCAGGCTTATGCCCAGCGACGACCAGTGGGCGATGGAGTAGAATGGCGTCTCGATGGTGGAGAGGCGCGTCGAGGCACCGTTCATCCAGTAGAGGGGACCATCGAGGGGCGCCTCGAGGAGTGCCAGCACCGGATCGTTTGCCAGGCGACGAGGCAGCACGCGCTCCATCATGCGACGCGCCCTCAACATCGCGCGCAGCCCCGCCTGCTCGAGCGTGCTGCTCTGACCGTCGACGAGGCGCTTGACCACAGCGTCGACCACGGGCGCTCGGGAAGGCCAGCGCTTGTCCGGGAAGTCGAGCATGCGACGGCTGCGCATCTGGTTGAATCGCAGACGCGGAAGATCGCTGGCGATGCCGCCGTGGTAGGCCAGATCCCGGTAGGGATCGAGCCAGGCGTCGTAGGGCGCGATGCAGCGCAGGTGGGCCGCGAGCCACTGCGCGGCGCCCGCGAACCCCGATCCGATCATGCCGACCTTGCCGCTGCACCAGGGCTGGTCGGCGATCCACTCCACAACATCGTAGAGATCGGTCTGAAAGGCTGGCCCCATCCAGTCGAACGACCCGTCTGACTGACCACTTCCGCGAGCGTCGACGTGGACGAACGCATAGCCGCGCTCGACATACCAGTCGATGGGACCGGCTTCGCGCATCCGGTACTGGGCCACCGGGGCAAGCCCGCGGAACGCCCTGCCCTGGACGCCGATGGACAGCAGCGTGGGGTAGACCCCATCGGCAAGGGGGCGAAAGACATCGGCCGCCAGACGAGCGCCATCACGCATGATCACGTGCTGATCGCGCTTCGAGCCGACCTGATGCTCGGGCTGGCTCCGGGGCGGCAGCTCACTCACGGCGCGTCACCTCGCGCAGATCGGTGGGCGTGGCGTGAACAGGCGCCACGTCAGTGGCCAGGCGGTCGGTGACGAACAGATGCGTGAAGCGCACTGTCACGAGACCGGCGCTTCGGGCACGAATCCACGGCCGATCTCCCACAAGATGTGACCGTATTTCTCCCAGCAGCGCAGATCGGCCCAGTAGCCGTCGGACAGATACCCCTCGAGATGGCAGCCGGCGCCAACCATGCGCGCGAAGGTCTCGCCGAGGAAACACGTTCCCGTCGACAGGAACTCGAAGACCCGTGGGCTCAGCACCCGAATCCCGGCGGGGTGGAGGAAGCTCCCCTCGACAGGGTCTTCCCCGAGGAGCGCAGAGAGGCTGACGTCGGTATCGAAGTCGAGGGGACCGTGCACCCGTGCTTCTCTCTCCGGGCGGATCACCAGCGTGGCGTCGGCGTGCTGATCGGTGTGATAGGTGAGCACGTCGGAGAGATCGATGTCGGCGAGCACGTCACCGTTCATGACAACGAAAGGCTCGTCTCCCAGCAGCGGCTGGGCCTTTCGTACGGCGGCCCCGATGCCGTGAAGCGCGTCTTCGTGGCTGTACGAGATGTTGACCCCGAGCTTCTCGCCAGTGCCCAGGTAGTCACACACCCGCTTCGAGTGATAGTGCGTGTTCACAACGATGTCGACGATTCCCGCGCTCTTCATGAGCAGAATGGGCCGGTGGATGACCGGCCGATCTTGGATGGGAATCAGGCATCGGGGGACTCGGCGCGTCAGCGGGAACAGACGCGTGCCCTTGCCACCCGCGAGGATGAGCCCTTTCAAATGGTCGCTTCGCTTCTCTCGCGTGTGCTGAGGGTCGCCCGCCTGCACGGCTACAGGGCGCGGACACCCTGTCGTCTTGAATACGCAACAGGGTCGCATAATCCTACCTGGAGCGAGACCACGGCGACG
>RGZZ01000151.1 GCA_010028905.1 Pseudomonadota bacterium
GGTGCATGCCCTTCACCTGTCGCCGGTCGTCGGGGGCGAGATCTGACTCATCGTGGATCAGGGGGCCGACCACGCGCAGCCGTAGCGACTTGCGCTGCGGATCGAACTCAAGCGTGACGTTGCTCTGGGTTCGCCCGACCTGGAACCACGGGGCCGACGCCACGTTCGCCCCCAGCGGCCTGCGGGCCGTTGAACCGATGACGTTGCCCTCGAGGTCGAGGAGCGTGATCTCCTTGAGATGGGGCATGTCGCTCTTGATCGAGGTCAGGAGCGTGTCGAACTCGCCTCGGCTCGAGGCGTCGAAGCGGTGGCCGTGCGTGCGGAGCATGGCGCGCAGCTGCGGGCGCTCCGCAAACTGCGACACCTCGCGCCTGCGGTCGGCGATGAGCGTCTCGATGCGGTCCTGCTGCACGTTGGCGATGGACTCGAGCTGGTTGAAGATCTGCACCAGCAGGGCGCTGCGCGTCATGCTGTACGAGAAATACATCACGAGCAGCATGGGGCTGAGCGAGATCGCCAGAAACCACAGCGTCAGGCGAACCTTGAGCTTCATCTTGAATCACTTGCACCTCACGGCGGTGACTCCTTCAACTTGAGGCTCGCCCTCCTGTCGGCGCCCGCTGCGCGCGCATCGGGCATCGGGCGTGGTTCACGTTGACTCGCGCTCGTCGGAGGGGGGCGTGGTGAGCGGCTGTGGCCGCTTCCACGCGAGATCGACGCCGCTCACCCGCAGGATGACGGGGGTTTCCGAGCGGATGCGACCAAAGCGCATGGCGCGCACGTCGGGCGCGGCTTCCAGACCGGCCTCTCGCAAGGGCTGTGTCCCTTCTTCCTGGCAGATGTGCTCGACCTCGTCGCCGTCGATCAGGGCTGCGCAAGAGATCCAGACCCCTTCGAGGGATTCCGAGACGAGCTCGGTTCGGTAGAGCAGCAGGAACGTGGCGTCGTCGCCGTGCACGTCGACGATCTCGAATCGCAGCTCTCCGCTCTCTCCGAGCGGGGTGAGGTCGAGGGTGAACGTGGCAGACGGCTCGAACGCCCGCGGATCGAATCGATGCGTGAGCGGGGGGTCGAGGGCCACGTCGTAGATGCCTCGCACCTCGGCGCGGAGCGCGGTGCTCGTCTCAAGCGGCGGTCCGATGTAGTATGTTCGCGCGGCGTGAAGGCCGTAGGGCCCGAGGGGCGAGGCGCTCCACCCGTCGCCTGCGCTCAGGCTCAGCGAGATTCTCGGGACGGGCAGCGCGAGATCGTGCGACAGTGCCGCGCTCTTCCACAGCGCCCCCCACGCAGCCCAGCGCGGGTTCACCACGTCGATGGCCACGAGGGTTGCGTGCGCTCCCGCGGCCATCCAGGGCAGGGCGATGGCGCAGGACCCGAGGGATTTGTGCAGGGCGAGTGGCACGCGCTGCCCCGTGATGGGGCGGTCATCGGGCAGGGCGACCTCGCACCGCCAGGCGCCCCTGATCTCCCAGGGCATCGGATGGTCTCGCGCGTCGTCCTCCTGATGGTGAAAGGTGGCCACGGCACGGGGGTCGCTGGCTTCATCGAGGGGATCGAAGGGGTCATGCCCCTGTGGGAAGGGCGGGTCGCTGAACCCGGCGTCGACGGTGACGAGGCGGGTGACGACGAGCGTCACGTCGGTGGCGGCGTGCGGCACGGCGCCGAAGAGAAGCTCGGTCTGCCCCGTCTCCAGCGGCACGGTCGAGACGAGTGGGAGGACGTCGAGGCGGGTTCTGATGTGCCCGTCGATGGTGTCTGTCTCGAGCCGCGCGCTCGAGATGGCGACGGGCATGGGGGCTTCAGTGACGCGGGTTCGCAGGCGGATGCACCACGTATCGAGGACGATCGCATCGATGCAGATCTCGACGCCGAGGTCGGTGGCGCACGCGGAGACAGGGTGTATCAAGATCGATGCGTCCTTTCTGGCCGTCGGTGCGTTCCAGGGCACACGACGCGCAGCGCGCCGGGCATCACCGCGAAGGTGGCAGGCAGCTGCCCGAGCATCTCGCCATCGGCCTCCACGGGCACCACGCCTTCTGCTTCCGCGCGCAGCTCCTGGAGCGTCCACTGGTCGATGAACGGGTGCTCGGCGGGCAGCCCGATCTGAATCAGCGGGCTGTGCCACAGCAGACCGAGGGGGCCGAGATCGCGGATGCGCGCCGCGTCGAGGCGTCCGTCATCGAGCGCCGCGTGCGGCATGGGGTGCATTCCACCGCCGAAGTAGCGCCCGTTTGCGACGATGAGGTTGTTGAGCGGGCGTTCGGGCACCTCGATCCCGTCTACCCACAGGCGCACCGGCTTCGGCCTCGCCGTGAACAGTCGGATGGCGAGCGCCGCGTGATAGCCCAGGGTGCGCCCCGCGAAACGTCGCGTGCGCTCGGACAGCGCCACCACCTCAGCCCCCATTCCCGCTTCGGCGATGTTCACGCAGATCCGGCTCACGGGACTTCCCGCACCATCGAGGCACGTGACGCGGATCGCATCGAGGGCGCTCACCATGCCGCTCACCGCGCACGCCAGCGCTGCGTCGATGGCGCGCGGGATGCCCAGGCTGCGCACGAAGTCGTTGCCCGAGCCCGCGGGCACCACGGCGAGAGCAGTGGCCGAGCCGGCCAGGGCATTGGCCGCCTCGTGTATCGTGCCGTCACCTCCGACCACGATCACCCGGCCTGCGCCGCTGTCGCGCGCCAGCGCCGCCAGACGCTCAATGTCGCCGGGCGCCTGTGAGCGCAGCACGCGGCACGCGGGCAGCAGCCTGCCGATGCGCTCCTCCACCTGCGCTTGCGTGCGCTTGGAGACGGCCGAGGCGTTCATGAGCACCACGGCAGCGTCTCTCTCGCAGGGACCCTGGGGCGCAGCAGATTGCGCGTCGCTCACGAAGTGCGGTCGTTGGGGGTCGAGAGGGTGACGATGAACGAGGCCGCGAGGTAGGCCAGGGGGTAGGAGAGCGAGAGCCAGATGAGGTTCTCGCGCTGCCATTGCAGGCCCAGCAGCAGGGCGCCGAGCAGCAGCACGTACACGGCGCCGCCCACGAGCATGAGGCGGCTGAAAGGCCCGCCGACGGTGGGATAGATGTACTTCACGGGCACGAAGGTCAAGGCGGCGAAGACCAGGCAGATGGTCAGGGCGGTCCAGGGGCCCAGGTGCAGCCAGAACAGGTACAGGGCGATGATGTTCCAGTACGACGGGAATCCGAGGAAGTAGCCGTCCGGCGTCTTGGCGTCGGTCTGGCAGAAGCCGTAGGCGCTGGCGAGCAGCGGGGCGAGCAGGCAGGGCTCGAACCCCGAAGGGAGCAGGCCCGCCCGCCAGATGAGCAGCAGCGGGATCGAGGTGTAGGTGTGGAAGTCGACGATGTCGTCGAGCTTGCGGCCGTCGAACTGCGGCAGAACCGTCTTCACCTCGAGGCGTCGCGCAAGGAATCCGTCGGTGCCGTCGATGACGCAGGCCACGAGCATCCACCAGAATGCGGCTTCGAACCCGTCCGGGCCGCCCCGCAGGATGGCGGCCACCATCATGGCGGCCGCGGCGAGGCCGAGCCCGGTGTAGGCGTGGACGCACCAGGCCAGCGCACGTCGCGTGTTCACGGCAAGACTCCCATCATCGGTGGTACGTAGGGAATGATCTGGTTGAAGCCCCAGACCATCAGGATCACAAGGGGAACGTGAACCACGAACTGCAGCGAGGTGTAGCCCACCAGGTCACGTGCTTCGAGCTCGAGGATGCCGAGCAGCGGCAGCATCCAGAAGGGATGGATGAGGTTGGGCAGCGCCTCGGAAGCGTTGTACACCTGCACCACCCAGCCCATGTTCACCTGCATCGACTTCGCCGCTTCGAGCAGGTAGGGGGCTTCCACCAGCCACTTGCCCCCCGCCGATGGGATGAAGAGGCCGAGCATGGCCGAGTAGATCGCCACCACGACGGGGAACGTGTCATGCGTGCTCACCCGCACGAAGACATCGGCCAGATCGTGGGCCAGCCCAGAGTCGAGCATCATCTGCATGATGCCGGCGTAGAGCGGATACTGGATGATGACCCCTGCCGAGGCGGGCATGGCCTTGGCCACGGCCTTCACGAACGAGCGAGGGCGCCAGTGCAGCAGCAGGCCGAGCAGCAGCAGAAACAAGATGTAGGTGTCGAGGGTGAGCAGCGAGGTCAGGCCTCGCGCGTACACAAGGCTGGCCACATAGGTGAAGCCGATGCCGCAGAGCACGAGGGTGAGCAGCGGCACGTGCTCGAGCCACTCCCCGGGGCGCGTGGGGCGCGCGATGTCGATGGACAGCGGCGTGATGGTGACGCCCATCTGCTCGGCGTCCCGGGCCTGGTCGTCGGGGGGGACCGACATCACCGCGACGGTGAGCGAGACAATCATCAGCGCGGCGGCCATGCACAGGCTCTCCACGCGTCCGATGGTGGCGGTGAGGGGAATGACACCGCTGATGGGCAGCAGGGTGTCGGGCGGCTTCGACATCAGGAGCGCAGCCGATGACGAGAGCCCCAGGGCCCAGATGCTCCCCAGTCCGAGGAAGGCCGCCGCGCCCAGGGCACGGTAGTCGACGCGCAGGTCTCTTCGTGCCGCGATCTGTCGTGCGAGCAGACCGCTGAAGATGAGGCTGAAGCTCCACGACACCGCTGACGACAGCATGCTGAACGTGGCCACGAGGGCCACGGCGCCGCGGCTGCTGCGGGGGCGAGCGGCGAGCGACGTGATGCCGCGATAGACGAGGGGCGACGTGGCGACGGCATAGCCGCTGATGATCACGAGCACCATCTGCATCGTGAACACGATGAGCTTCTCGTTCCAGAAGCCCTTGCCGAACGACGAGGCCATCTCGACCACACCCTTGTGCTCGACGGTCACGGCCAGGCCGAACACGATGCCCACGCCTACCACCGCGAACGCGAAGGCATCTGGGAACCAGCGCTCCGAGGCTTCCGCCAGGGCGATCCCGGTGCGGGAGAGCGGGTTGGTCGCAGCACTTGCGGGGGGGGCTGCCGCCGCGCTCTCGACGGTGCCGCTCGGGCCTGGGGAGGGGGGTGCTTCAGGCATCGATGCGGTCCACGCTGATCTCCATGCGCAGCGCGCGCGTCTCGCCTGGCGCCAGTCGCATCAGGTCGTGGCCTGTGTTCAGGGCATCGCCACGGGCCGTCCAGGGCTCGAGGCAGCAGAACGGTCGGTCGGCCAGGGTCCAGAAGACGAGATAGCGATACTCGGGGCACGCGCTCACCGTGATGCGACGTCCCGTGGCGCGATCGTCGAACGACGCCCGGGGTTCGGTGGCGTCGGTGAAGGTGAGGTCGATGGTGTTCCCTGCCGGTTCCAGGCCCGTGAAGGCCTGTGGCTCGCCGAACGGGTTCTCGGCGGCATGGCGGGCGGGGATGTGGAACAGCAGCGCCTGTTTGTCCGGCGTGGCGAAATAGGGGTGGAAGCCGAAGCTGAAGGGCATCTCGGCGCTCGAGCGGTTCTCGACCGCGTGCTCGATGCGCAGCGCGCCTTGCGTCAGGCGGTATGTGCAGCGCACCTCGAAGGCGAAGGGCCACGACGCTCGCGTCTCGGGGCTGTCAGCGAGCGCCAGGGTGATGTGGTGCTCGCCGCGCTCGACCTCGCGCCACGGCAGCGACCGCGCAAATCCGTGCTGCTTGAGCGCGATCTCAGCCTCTCCCAGGCGGGCGCGCCCCTCACGCAGAGGGCCGCAGATGGGGAAGAGCACCGGGATGCCGCCACGCACGCTTGCGCCGGGATCGTTGAATGTGGCGCGGTCGAGGTAGAGCAAGGGTTCACCGTGCAGCCAGAGGGCGGTGACGATGCCGCCTCGTCGGGGGGCGATGCGAAAGCCGTCACGGCTGTCTCCGATGGTGATCTCTTCAAAGCCTGAGGTTTCGTCAGTCACGTCGTGCGCGTCTCCCATGGGGCATCTCGATCGCCCGTCTCAGACCGAGCCAGCGGCCCTCTCCAGACGGGGTGAGCGGTAATGCACCGCGGCGCGGGCTGCCTCCTTCCGCGCCTGGGCAGGGGAGGGCACACCCGTGCTCGGTTGTGCGAGCAACGCGACCCGCTCCCCGCCGGGAGCCAGCCGCGTCGCCCGCGCAGAGGGCTATCCGCGGATGTAGTCGTCCCATTTCTTGCAGGCCTTGTCTTGAACCTGGGCCTTGTTCACGGTGACCTCCTGCTGCATCTCGAAGATGGCGGTCTGGGTGTCTTGCAGCAGCTTCCACCGCTCCATCTGCTGCTTCTGGTTCTCAGCCGCGATCTGGGCCTGGACGGTGAGGGCGTTCTGGAGATCGGTGTTCTGCAGGTGCTGCAGTCCCATGAGATTGGTGAGCATGGTGCCTCCTGACGTGATCTCCTCGCATGCCGACTGTAGCCGACGTGAGGGGATGACCTCCAGAGACGGCGTGTGTTCACCTTGTTACAAAGTATCGATTCTCTTTTCTGCTCAGAACGGAAAGAGGGGACCGTGCGGTCCCCTCTCTGATTGCGCAGGTCGATGCGCGGTCGTGGGTCAGAGCTGGTAGGCTGCGAGCGCCTGGTACGACTCTGGACGGCGGTCGCGGTAGAACTGCCAGACGTTGCGAACCTCTTTGATCATGTCGAAGTCGAGGTCGGCCACGATGACCGCATCCTTGTCGCGGGGGCCTTCGGCGATGAGCTGGCCGCGGGGGTTGCAGAAGTAAGACTGGCCGTAGAACTCGCCGATGCCCCAGGGCTTCTCGGTGCCGACACGGTTGATGGCCCCCACGAAGTAGGCGTTGGCCACCGCGTGGGCGGGCTGCTCGAGCTTCCACAGGTACTCTGACAGGCCGGCCACCGTGGCCGAGGGGTTGAACACGATCTCGGCGCCGTTGAGGCCCAGGGCGCGCGCGCCCTCGGGGAAGTGGCGGTCGTAGCAGATGTACACGCCCACCTTGCAGAACTGGGTGTCGAACACCGGGTAGCCGAGGTTGCCGGGCTTGAAGTAGAACTTCTCCCAGAAGCCGGGGTGACAGTGGGGGATGTGGTGCTTGCGGTACTTGCCGAGGTAGCGACCGTCGGCATCGATGACCGCGGCGGTGTTGTAGTAGACGCCGGAGATCTCTTCTTCGTAGATGGGCACCACGATGGCCATGCCGTGCTTCTTGGCGAGCTCTTGCATGAGCTTCGTGGTGGGGCCGTCCGGGATCTGCTCGACCAGATCGTACCACTTGATGTGCTGCTCGGCGCAGAAGTAGGGGCCGTAGAACAGCTCTTGCAGGCACAGCACCTGGACGCCTTTGCTGGCCGCCTCTTCGATGAGCTTGATGTGCTTCTCGATCATGCCGTCCTTGATGGCCTGCACCGAGTCAACCGCGGGGTCTTTCACCGTGGCGGCCTGAATCAGACCGCCCTTGACGATTCGTGCCATGACGCCCTCCTCTACGCTTGACCGAGCCGCCCTGCGCGAGCCTCGGAGGCGTTCTTTATTGTGCAGCCTCCTCCACACTTCCTCCAGGGTCGGAGGAACCCCCGGGGGGCGTGGGGGAAGTGGAGGCGATGATGTCGCTGTTCCCGGATGCCGAGCTTGCCGCCGCCTCCGAGACCGCCCCCGGCGAGGTGGAGGGGGTGGTCGATCGGGTCGTGTTCCACGATGCCACCAAGCCGTTCACCATCGTGCGGGTGATGCTGCGCAGCGGTCAGATGACCTCGGTGGTGGGCCCCATCGATCTGCCTCGCCTGGCCACGTGCTATCGCTTCGTGGGCGAGTGGACCACCCATCGCGACTACGGCCGACAGCTCAAGGCCTGCTGGTACGAAGAGGTTCTCCCTAATTCGACCGCGGGGGTCGAGAAGTACCTGGCCTCTGGCCTGGTGAGGGGTTTGGGGAAGGGGCTGGCCAGGCGCATCGCCCGACACTTCGGGGCCGAAGCCCTCAATGTCATCGATGCCGAGCCGGAGCGGCTGCTCGAGATCCCCCGCCTCAGCGAGGAGGTGCGCGCGCGACTGGTGCGCGCGCTCGAGGAGCGCCGGGCCACGCGCCGCGTGATGACGTGGCTGGCCTCGCACGACGTGCCGATGCACGTGGCCGGCAAGATCATGCGGGTGTACGGCGCGCGCACCATCGAGGTGGTGCAGAAGTCGCCCTACCGCATGGCCGAAGAGGTCTTCGGGGTGAGCTTCAAGACCGCCGACATGGTGGCCCGCCGACTCGGCGTCGCCGCCGACGACCCGTTCCGGTTGCGGGCGGGCGTGCAGTACGCCCTCAAGTCGGCGGAAGATGAGGGGCACATGTTCCTGCCGCGCGAGGTGCTCGACAAGAAGGCGGCCGAGCTGCTCGAGTCGTCGCCCGAGGCGCTGGCGGCCCCCATCGAGAGCGCTTCGCTGGCGGGGCGGGTGATCATCGACGATGATCGCGTCTACCTGCGTCGATGCTACAATCTCGAGACCCGCATCAGCGAGCAGCTGGCCGCGCGTCTCGAGACCTCGGGCCGCGAGGCACCAGACGAGGGGCGCCTGGCCGAGATCGAGCGCAGCCTCGGGGGCATCGAGCTCGCGGCGCTGCAGCGCGAGTGCCTTCGCCGCTCTCTCGAGGCTGGGGTCTTCATCATGACCGGCGGCCCGGGTACGGGAAAGACCACGACGGTGCGCAGCATTCTCGCGTGGTGTGAGATGCAGGGCCTGAAGGCCGAGCTGGCCGCGCCCACGGGGCGCGCGTCGCGACGGCTCTCAGAGGCCAGCGGCGCCGACGCGCGCACCCTGCACCGCCTGCTCGAGTACGTGCCCGCCGAGCACGCCTTCATGCGCGATTCGACGCGTCCGCTCGAGGCCGACGTGGTCATCGTCGACGAGGCGTCGATGATCGATGCGTGGCTCTTCGCCGCGCTGCTCGACGCGCTCCGGCCCGAGACGCACCTGGTGCTTGTGGGCGACGTCGACCAGCTGCCGTCGGTGGGCGCGGGGTGCGTGCTGCGCGATCTCATCGCCTCAGAGCGCCTTCCGGTGGTCTTCCTCAACGAGATCTTCCGCCAGGGCGAGGGCAGCTGGATCATTCGCAACTCGCACCGCATCAACCGCGGCGAGCTGCCAGAGAAGGCGCCCAGGCCCGAAGAGTCTGACTTCTTCTTCATCGAGCGCGACACGCCGGAAGAGGTGGCCGATCTCATCTTGTCGCTCTGCTCCACCCGCCTCCCCGGTCACTACGGGTTCAACCCGGTCACCGACGTGCAGGTGATCTCGCCCATGTACAAAGGCGAGGCCGGGGTGCTCAGCCTCAACGCCGCGCTGCAGGCGAAGCTCAATCCTCCGGTGGTCGATGGGGCGCCCGAGGTGTCGGTGTCGAACGGCAAGGCGCGCACGGGTGACAAGGTCATGCAGATGCGCAACAACTACGACAAGGGCGTCTTCAACGGCGACATGGGCATCATCGAGGCCATCGACGCCGAGAGCCGCAGCCTGATCTTTCGCCTGCTCGGTCCGGCATCCGATCCCGTGACGTACACCTTCGATGAGGCCGGCGAGCTCTCGCTGGCCTACGCCTGCAGCGTGCACAAGAGCCAGGGAAGCGAGTTCCAGGCGGCGGTGGTGCCGGTCACCACCCAGCACTACGTGATGCTGCAGCGCAACCTGCTCTACACGGCCGTGACGCGTGCCCGTCGCCTGGTGGTGCTCGTGGGTTCGCGCCGCGCCCTGCGCGTGGCCGTCGAGAACGACAAGGTCGAGAAGCGCTACACGTGGCTTGCCGAGCGCCTGAAGGAGATTGCCGCGGGGTAGGGAAGCCCACGCGCAACCGTACACTTTTTATGGAGGCAGCAGCCATGGTCACTGAAGAGAAGGTTCTCGAAGCGCTCAAGCAGGTCTATGATCCCGAGCTTCCGGTCAACATCGTCGATCTCGGGCTCATCTATGGGGTCGAGATCAAAGAGGCCGGCAACGTCAACGTCACCATGACGCTCACCACGCCCGGTTGCGGCATGGGCACGTTCATCGCCGCCGACGCCAAGGCCCGTGTCGAAGAGGTCGAGGGCGTGAGCGAGGCCAACGTCGACATCACGTTCGAGCCGGCGTGGGAGCCTTCGCGCATGTCTGACGAGGCCGCCCGTCTGCTGGGCGCGAACGACTGAGGCGCGCGCTGCAACAACCGCTTGACGCCGCTCTTGAGCCGCGCGCATCGCGCGGCTTGCGGGTGGCTTTTTTCTTCTCTGCTGCGTGCGGAGGCGCTGCGTTTCTGCTGCTGCTGCTGCACGCCCTGGGGTGGCTCTGGTTTCCCGTGCAGCACGACTACGGCGAGGGGTATGTGCTGCAGCTGATGGACGCGGCGGCGCACGGTGCGCCTCTGTACC
>RGZZ01000152.1 GCA_010028905.1 Pseudomonadota bacterium
CAGCGGCGCCGCTCGACGCCGATGGGGCGTGAGCGCGCAGTGCGCTACCCCGCGTCGAGAACCAGCACCAGGTCTTTCGCCTCGACGTTGCGCCCCACGTCAATCACGCGCTTCGACACGGTTCCCGCGACAGGCGCGTACACCGTGGTCTGCATCTTCATGGCCTCCATGACGAACAGCGGATCTCCCTTGGCCACCTTCTGCCCCGCCTCGACGTAGATGGCCGTGACGGCTCCTGGGATGGGCGCACCGACCTGGCCCGGCGCGCCCGAATCGGCCTTGATGCGGGCCTCGCCCAGATCCTTGAGCGAGCGGTCGCGAACGGTCACCTCTCGCGGCTGGCCGTTGAGCTCGAAGAACACGATGCGCGTGCCGTCTTGTTGCGGATCGCCCACCGCGAGGAAGCGGATGATGAGAATCTTTCCGGGCTCGAGCTCGACAGTGACCTCTTCGCCCTTCTCGAGGCCATAGAAGAACTGCGGCGTGGGCAGAACCTCGAGGTTGCCGTAGCGCGCCCGCGCCTGGGCGAACTTCACGAACACCTCGGGGTACATGAGCGCGCTCATCAGATCGGTGTTCGACACGTCAGCCTCGACGCGCTGGGCAAAACGGATGCGCTCCGCCTCGAGATCGACAGCCGCCAGGTTCTCGCCTGGACGCCCTTCCATGGGCGCCTTGCCGCGCAGCCCCACCTCGAGCATGCGCTGCGGCCATCCCCCCTCGGGAACCCCCAGCGATCCGTTCAGCATATCGACCAACGAGTTGGGAAGGGTGAGGGTGTGATCGGGCCCCAGTGCCAGCAGGTCAGCAACGGTGAGGTTGTGGCTGACGAGGTAGACGGCGAGATCACCCACCACCTTCGACGAGGGCGTCACCTTCACGATATCGCCCAGGGCGTGGTTCACATCGGCGTACGCGCGCTTGATGTCCGGCCAGCGCGTGCCCAGGCCCATGGCCTTGGCCTGCTCCCAGAGATTGGTGTACTGCCCGCCCGGCATCTGATGCACGTACACCTCGCCCGTGCCCGCGGGGGGCGCGCCATCGAAGGGGGCATACCAGGTGCGCACCGTCTCCCAATAGTCGGCGCAGACGTTGAGGGCGTCGAAGTCGAGGCCCGGATCGCGTTCGGTGCTCTGCAGCGCCGCCACCAGCGAGTTCATGTTGGGCTGACTGGTGGTGCCGCTCATCGAGGCGATGGCGGCGTCGACCGCATGCACGCCCGCGTCGCTGGCCCGCAGCACCGAAGCCGCGTTGATGCCACTGGTGTCGTGGGTGTGGAAGTGGATGGGGAGATCGACCTCGTCACGGAGCACCTGCACGAGGCGCTGTGCCGCATAGGGCCGTAGCAGACCCGCCATGTCCTTGATGCCGAGAATGTGCGCCCCCATCTTCTCGAGCGCCTTGGCCAGGCGCACGTAGTACTTGAGCGTGTACTTCTCCTCGCGCGGATCGAGGATGTCGCCCGTGTAGCAGATGGCCGCTTCGGCCACCTTCCCTGCGTCACGCACGGCCTCGATGGGGATTCGCATGTTGGGGAGCCAGTTGAGCGAGTCGAAGATGCGGAAGATGTCCATGCCGTGCGCCGCGGATTCCTTGATGAACGCCACCACCACGTTGTCCGGATAGGCCGTGTAGCCCACCGCGTTCGACGCCCGCAGCAGCATCTGGAAGCAGATGTTGGGAATGGCCGCGCGCAGCAGGCGCAACCGCTCCCACGGGTCTTCGAGCAGAAAGCGAAGCGCCACGTCGAAGGTGGCGCCGCCCCACATCTCGAGACTGAACAGCGACGGGAGTCGGTGCGACACGTGATTCGCGATGGCGAGCATGTCGTAGGTGCGCACCCGCGTGGCCAGCAGCGACTGGTGGGCGTCGCGGAACGTGGTGTCGGTGAAGAGCAGGGGCTTCTGCTCCTTCATCCAGCGCGCAAAGCCCTCCGGTCCGAGTGCATCGAGCTTCTGCTTCGTTCCTGGGGGCGGCTCGGCGCGCTCGCGCGCAGGCACGGCCGCCGGAACGATGGCGGGCCTGGGCTTGTCGGCCACCTCCGGATTGCCGTTCACGATGACCTCGCCCAGGTAGCTGAGCAGACGGGTGGCGCGATCGCGCAAGGGTTTGTACGTGAACAGCTGCGGCGTCTGGTCGAGGAACGACGTGGTGACCTCGCCCGCCAGGAACTGGGGGTGGTTCACCACGTTCTGCAAGAACTGGATGTTCGTCTTCACCCCGCGGATGCGGAACTCGCGAAGCGCCCGATCCATGCGACGGCAGGCCTGTGAGAAGTCACGTCCCCAGGCCGTGACCTTCACCAGCAGCGAGTCGTAGTAGGGCGTGATGACCGCGCCCCCATACGCCGATGCACCGTCGAGACGAATGCCGAAGCCCGCGGGTGAGCGATAGGTGTGGATCTTGCCGTAGTCGGGAATGAAGCTGCGGGTCGGATCTTCGGTGGTGACGCGGCACTGCAGCGCGAACCCGTGCAGCGGGATCTCGCTCTGCTGCGGCAGGTTGATGACCGGACCGTGCAGCGCATGCCCCTGACTGATGAGGATCTGGGTGGCCACGACGTCGACCCCCGTCACCATCTCGGTGACGGTGTGCTCGACCTGCACCCGCGGATTCACCTCGATGAAGAAGAACTCATCGGTCTCGGCATCGACCAGGAACTCGACCGTGCCCGCGTTCTCGTAGCCCGCAGCTTTCGCCAGGCGCACGGCGGCGTCGCACAGCCCCGCGCGCACAGAGGGCTTGATGCTGAATGCCGGTGCAATCTCGACCACCTTCTGATGACGTCGCTGCACCGAGCAGTCGCGCTCGTGCAGATGCAGAACGTTGCCATCGCGATCGGCGATGATCTGCACCTCGATGTGACGCGCATGCGCGATGTAGCGCTCGAGGAACACGGCGTCATTGCCGAATGCAGCCCCCGCCTCGCGCCGCGCCTCTCGCAGCCGCTCGGGAAGCTCTTCCGGCGTGCGCGCGATGCGCATGCCGCGGCCGCCTCCCCCGAAGGCCGCCTTCACCATGATGGGAAACCCGATCTCCGCCGCCACCGCCATCGCCTCGGCATCATCGGTGACCGGATGCGCGGTGCCCTTGATCACCGGCAGCCCCGCCTTGATGGCCAGGTTGCGCGCCGCGGTCTTGTCACCGAGCAGCTCGAGCAGGTCGGCAGACGGACCGACAAACGTGATGCCCGCGCGCGCGCAGGCTCTCGCAAGCGCGGGGTTCTCCGCCAGGAAGCCGTAGCCGGGATGGATGGCATCGACGCCCTTCTCAGCGGCCATGGCCACGATGCCGTCAACGTCGAGATAGGCCTGCACCGGCCCTTTGCCCTGCCCGACCAGATAGGCCTCGTCGGCTTTGAAGCGGTGGAGGCTGAGACGGTCCTCCTGTGAGAACACGGCGACTGTGCGCAGGCCGAGCTCGTTGGCGGCCCGCAGTATTCGAATGGCGATCTCGCCACGGTTCAGTGCGAGGAGGGTCTTCATGATGGGTCGATCTGCTTTCGGTGTTCTACGGTGCCGGAGACGCCTTCTCGGCATCTACGAACAGAGAGTAGTGATGCCCCCCCGATTCGGCGCTCGCAAACGGACTCACATCATCGATGTCGAGGTCGGTGCAGCGGCTGCGCATGTACTCGCTGCGCGCCACGTTCACGAAGCCCGCCTCCGTCATGAGCGAAGCCAGGGTGGGGTAGTCGTAACCGTACTTGTGCCCCTCGAAGCCCATGTCGAAGCCGTTCGCCCCGGCATACTCGAGGAAGTGCTCGAGGTGCGTCTTGCAGACCTCGGCCCACGGCCAGACGCGCTTGCGCGCCTCGAAGAAGGCGTCGTCGCCACGCGCCCAGGCTTCCATGCAGGCGCCGATGTCCGGCACAACGACGCGCACGTGTCCCCCGGGCTCGAGAACGCGGTGCATCTCCTGCAGCAGCGGCAGCGCCTCGAAGCGGAAGAAGAAGTGCTCGAGAACGTGCGAGGCGTAGACGCAGCACGCCGATTCGTCGGCAAACGGCAGCCCCCAGCGTGCGTTCACCGCAAGCTGGCCTGGGTGGAAGTCGAGATTCACCCAACCGGGGATCTCGTGGGTTCCTCCGCCGAGCTGGACCTTCAGGCCACGAGAACGCGCATCGATGCCCAGCTGGGTGAGCTGCGCGCGAACATATGGCGCGGCCGCCTTTCGCAGGGCGCCGTAGGTGTCATCGAGCAGGCGGGCGGCGGCCGTGAGGTTGCGGCGCACATCGACATCCTTCACCAGGGTGTGATGCGGACCGAATGCGCGCAGATCTCCATCGAGCTCTCGCACCAGGCGCGCGATGAGCTGCAAGGCCGACCTGGGGGTGAGGTCATCTTCCGATTCGGTCATTGACGTGTCTCCTGTGACGCAGCATGCATGAGCAGCCCCTCATCGCAGAGGTGCTGCAACAGGCGCAGCCGATTGCCGAGATCGAGGCTCCCTGGGAGCTCGGCCGCACGAAACGGCTCAGACCGCTCGAGCACGAAGCCGATCACGTCAGATACCTCTGAAGGAAAGGGAAGGCACTTGCCCTGGAACGACACCTCAATCCCGTCGTCGCGCATCCGCGCGACCGCCACCACGAGCGGATTGCGCACCATCGATGCGTCTGCCGTCACCGGAGGAGAATCGCCCGGGAATCGCGGAGCCACGGCAGGGCGGGCCAGCGCGAATCGCTCGTGCGCCGACTCGAATGCGCGCCCCCTCATCTCATCGAGCACGACGCGCATGAGCACATCGGCCTGCGCAGACGCAGTCTCGTGCGAAGCGCCCGTGGGCCCCATGCGAAAGGTCTCACGAAAGCGCGCATCTCGCAGCGAGACATCTTGAAGCGCCATGGCGAACAGATCGCGCCAGGTGAAGCTGATGAGACCGAGGGAGATGTGCAGCGAAGCCTCTCCCTCGACGGCGCGTCCCTCGTGGATCCAGCCGCGGGGGAGATAGAGCAGATCGCCCGGCGCAAGCACCACATCGAGGTGGGGCGAGGCCCCCGTGATGTCGACGCCGCGAAGCATCTCGGTGAAAGGCAGCACCACGGACGGCGCATACACACGCCACGCCTTGCGCCCCGAGATCTGCAAGATGAAGACCTCGTGCACGTCGAAGTGCGCGCCGAACCCCTGATTCCCCGATGGGGTGAAATAGGCGTTGGCCTGGAAGGGCTGACAGAAGAACACCTCGAGGCCCCGGCAGAGACGCGCGATGGCGGGAATGGCGAGGTGAAGCTGGTTGGCCACAATCGTCGCGCCGTTGCGAAAGGCGTCGAGGGCGCGCTGCACCGTCGTGGGGCAGACCTTAGCGTCATCGAGCACGCTGGTGAGGCGCATCAGCTCCGGATCGGTTGTGGTGAGCGCCTCGACGAACTGCGCGCGGGTGATGATGTCATCATACCACGATGCATCGTTTCGCGGCACGTGCAGCGGCGCGCGCTCGAAGTGCTCGTCGATGAAGCGGGCGCACGAGACCGGCAAGAGAAGACGAGCAGCCACCCCGCTGTCGTCACGTGCTGAAGGCGTTCTCACGGCTCGGATCTGCGCTTGCCCTTGTTCGATCTCACGCTCAGCGACGAGGCGCCGCGCTCAGGCGATCAAGGGCGCGCTGGGCAGCGGCCTTCTCGGCGTCAGATGCGCCCGACCCCAGAACGCCCTCGAGCCGAGCGCGCTCCGACGCGGCGAGGGCGGGCAGCTGCTCTTCCGGCGCGGCGAAGGCGGGGTAGGTGGGCGGCAGGCCATACGCATCGAGCAGCGCCACCCGCGTCTCGATCTGCTCTCGGCTCAAGCCGAGATCGGTTCCGAACTTCGTCACGTAGTAGAGATCACGCGCGGGGTCCATCTGCAGCATGGTGGGGCGCACATAGTGCACCTCCCCGGGAAAGGTGGTGAGGTCCCAGAACGCAAGGGTGCGATCGGCCGAGCCTTCCCGCGTGGCGTAATCGCGAACGATGCGACGCAGCAGGCGATCTTCGGCCTTCTGTGAGTCGAGGTAGAGGGTCTGCAGCGGAATGCCCGACTTGCGCAGCGCCCCCACGATCTCAGCGTTCGCCGCGTGGATCGAGTCGATGACCAGGATATCATCAGCGCCGAGGTCGAGGTGCTCCTTGCGCTCGAGGCGCACACCCGTCACTCCCTCGACAGGACGCTTCCATCCGCCTGGCCGCGTTGCCGCGAAATCGTAGACAGGGATGTCGGCCTTGCCGTCGCGCACGAGACGCGCAACATCGCCCGCGAGCTCGTCCATGTGCATGGCCGTGGGATTATCGAAATCGAGGGTTCCGGTCTGGGTTCGCGGATAGCCGGGGTCGTCGACATCGCGGAAGTACATGTCACCGGTGAGCGCCACGATCTTGCGGTCACCGCTGAGCGACTGCAGCTCCTTGATGAGCGACGTCTTTCCCGCGCCGCTCGGGCCGGCCAGCAGCACCGCGACCCGCTGCCCCTGCGGCAGGCCCTTCAGGAAGCCGCCCAGCATCTCGCGCTGGTTCGGCTGACGCCCCTCGGCAATGGCAGCCTGCAAAGAAGCCGCGTCGTGCTCGCCCGGCAGATGCAACGCGTACACCGTGGCGTTCTCGAACTCAGCCAGTGGAACAACCGGGTGGGCTTCTCCCAGATGCGCGCTCGCTGCCTGCTTGATCGCAGGTGAGCTGGCGAGAGCAGAGATGATTGCGTAGACCCCACCCGGCGCGCTCTGGGCGGCCTCAGCCGGCGCGCTTGCCACGAGGAGATCGGTATCCCCCTTGCCGTCGGGCGCCACAGCCACCACCGCGTGCAGCGAGGGCCAGGCTCCAAGACGCGCCGCGAGCTGCTGGGCGATTCCCTGACGCGCCGCCGCCCCGCTTGCCGCAAAAGCAGGCGCGGGAATGATCTCAATCCCATCTCCCGCGCTCGAGGGGGAGAAGCCGTCGCTGCGCCCGAGCGCAGCGACGTCAGCCGCAGACGCTCGCGTGGAGGGCCCGCGATGGGGCGAGGCGGGCGGAAGCGAAGCGCCGATGGATCCCAGTTCGCCCATGTCGGTTCTCCCGTTCTGTCGTATCGAAGGCGCCACACGCGTTTGTGGAGCGCGAGACGAGAATCAGCTCGACGGCTTCGCCTTGGCCAGCGACATCGGAATCATGACGTCAATCGCGAGGTTGCCCTCACACTGGTTCTCTTCAAGGGTGGGCGTGGCCTGCTCGCACACGAAAATGCCGTGCAGCTCGTTCATGTTGCAGCGATTGGCTTTCGCAAGCCCGCCCGCCTGACCGAACCAGCCCACACCGGATTCCTTGTTGGCCTCGCACTCGTTGCCCTCGAGACGAGGGTGCGCGCGCTCTCGAACCGTGATGCCGTACTGGGTGTTCGAGCTCGCTTTGTTCGCGACCGCGGAACCACCGCTCTGGTTCTTGTAGCGGATGCCGTCGCAGCCGTTGTCTGTGCAGCGATTCTGCTCGAGGTGCGGCCGCGCCTCGTCACGCACCTCGATGCCGTTCTCGAGGTTGTAGGTGGAGGTGTTTCCCTTGGCATGGCCGCGGGCGCTTCCCGTGAACACGATGCCGGAGAGCGCATTCTCCTGGAGGGTGTTGCCGTCTATGCTGGGCTGCGCTTTCTGGGCGATCTCGATGCCGTGGTGCGCGTTCTGGAAGAACATGTTGTGCGCCACGCGTCCCTTGGCATTGCCGTCGATGTGCAGCCCCGCCCCCTTGTTGATGTGGCAGCGATTGGCCACGATCTCGGGCGATGCATCGTCGGTGATGCTGATGCCGAAGACCTCGTTGGCCACCATCTCGTTGTCGCGGGCCAGTCCGGCAGACCTCCCGAACCAGGCGATGCCGGAATCGCGGTTGCCGACGCAGCGATTGCTCTCGAGCAGCGGGCTCGACGCGTCATCGAGGTAGATCCCGTACATGTTCGCCTGCAGTTCGTTCTCTCGGGCCACGCCGGACGCGTTCCCGAAGAACGCAAACCCCGAGGCACGGTTGTCGCTGCACGACGACCCTTCGAGAACGGGCTGGGCGTCTTCATCGACGTACGCCCCATAGAGATTCGACAGGAGACGGTTGCGCAGGGCCCGAGCCTGGGTGCGCCCCCGCAGGAGCAGCCCCGCCATCTCGTTCTGCGAGATCTCATTTGCCTCAACCAGGGGAGAGGCGTCTTCGGAGAGGCTCACCCCGCTCTCTCCGTTGGCGTGGATGCGGTTCTGCTTGACCATACCGCCACTCCGGCCGAAGAAGGCCATGCCGCAGCCCTGGTTGCCCTCGCAGACGTTCTCGACGGCGTGCACCGCGCTGGAATCGCTCACGACGATGCCGTGCCCCTGGTTGCGAATGATCTGGTTCGAGCGGCAGTTGCCCGCCGCCTGATCGACGTAGGCGATGCCGGCCTTGCCATTCGCCTCGCAGATGTTCTCCTCAAGCGCGGGACCCGCATGATCAGTGGAGAGCACGCCGTATTCGGCGTTTGAACGACAGGCGTTGGCACGCGCACTCCCTCCCGCGTGGCCTTCGTAGGCGATTCCCGCCCACGCATTGGCCGTGCACGTGTTGGAGTCGAGGATCGGCCCTCCGCGCTCGGTGACGCAGATGCCGTGAAGCTCGTTGGAAGCGCACTCGTTGTACCAGGCCTTGCCTCCGCCGTGATCACAGTAGAGGATGCCCGCGTGCTTGTTCGAGAGACATCGGTTTGCCTCGAGGATGGGCTTGGCGTCGCCTCCCACCAGGATTCCGCAAACGCCATTCTGGATCGCGTCGTTGCCACGCGCGGTGCCCTCTGAGTACCCCTCGAAGACGATGCCCGCGCGACCGTTCTCCACGGCGCGGCTCTCTTCGAGCGTGACGCTGCAGCGGTCGGCCATCGAGAAGCCCGCCTCATTGCGGGCAGCCTCGCAGTCGCGCACCACTGCCTGCGCGCGCCCTGCCAGGCGCAGCCCGGCAGCAGGCACGCTGCCGACAGCCCCCCGAGCGCCCGTGAAGTGACAGCGCTCGAAATGCGCTTCTCCTCCACGCACCTCGACCACGTGCCCGCCCGCCTGACCCTCGCGAGAGAACATGACGCCCTTGATGCGCCAGACTGCCTTGCCCTCGAAGCGCAAGGCAGTCTCAGGACCAGCGTAGACAAGCTGGGTGGCGGTCTCCGACGCGCCGACCAGGGAGACCGAACGCGTGAGGACCAGCGGGGCATCGAGGTTGAACACGCCACCGCCCAGCTGCAGCACATCGCCGTCGGCCGCTCGAGCGATGGCCTCAAGCAGCTCGCGACTGTCGCCCCCGGGCCTTGCCACGATGGTTCCTGGCGCCGCTGCGATTGCGGAGGGCGGGCTGGTGGACTGCGCACTCACCTGCCCGTCGGAGCCCCCGCTGCGGGTCTGCCACCACGAGGTCACACTGATGGGACGCTCCGACCGCTTCATGCGAGTCGCGCTGTTCACCAGCGCTCGCCAGGGTTCAGGAAGATTCCCGGGGGTCCAGTCGTTCTTCTTGAGCAGGCGCTCGAGAGCGCACGGGGCGCGCTCCCCCACCAACATCTCGTAGACCAGCATGCCGAGCTCGAACAGATCGCTGTCGGGCCCCACATCGTCGCCCGCCACCACCTCCGGTGCCGCGTACTGCACGGTGTAGGCCTGCGTGCTCAAGCGGCTGAAGCCCTGGCGAGCGGCGCCGAAGTCAACCAGCACCACGCGACCGCTGTCGTCTACGAGAACGTTCTCCGGCTTTACGTCGAGATGGTAGATCCGACTCTCGTGCACCGCTCCCAGAGCGGCAACGAGCTGCGCGGTGACAGACTCGACCTGGGCGACGGGAAGCGCGAAGTTCGGCGCCTGGTTCAAGACGTCGCGCAAGGTGACGCCATCGACGAGCTCCATGACCAGATAGGCCGTACCCCGCTCGTTGAACATGTCGAACACGCGCACCACATTGGTGTGGCCGAGCTGGGCGAGGCTGCGGCCCTGCGCGACGAAGCGCTGGAGGTTGCGCTCGAAGACCTGCCGCTGATCGGGGGTGGCCGAGACCGAGCTGTCAACGCCGTGGCGGATGGCGTGGTCGCGGGGATAGAACTCCTTGACCGCCACGACCTGATCGAGCGTGAGGTGGCGCGCTTTGTAGGTGATTCCAAAAGCGCCGCGGCCGATGGGATACTCGAGCTTGTAGGTCTCCCGCAGGACCGACCCGTTGGGCAGCATGTCGGACATGAGCGCGCGCAGGGAGACACCGCAGAACGGGCAGGTGTGCGCGGTATCGTTCAGGCCGTCTTTCTGGCAGCTCAAGCATCGCATGGGTCGCTGTGTCGTGCCTCGCGCGTG
>RGZZ01000153.1 GCA_010028905.1 Pseudomonadota bacterium
ATTTTCCGCGCGGAAAATCGGCTATCGACCGCCTGGGCGCCGGTCACAGCGTCATCGAAAGCTGAAATGACGCGCCCGGCTGTGACATTGCGGCTGCAGATACGCACGTCGAAGAACCAGAACCGAAGCCGAGTCCCGTAAAAGACAGGCCGTCGAGCACGAGAACAAACGATGGAGCGTGAGCACGTGCAGAATACAGCGATGGGTGACTGCCCAACGTGACCAGGTGAGACCCAGCAATAGAGTGTTCACGGTTTCAGGCCGGACAGTGGGGGTTGTCCGGCGTTGATGTGTGAACACGAGGGAGATGGGGCGGCAGCGGGGGGCCTGATTGCGTGCGGGTACCGACGCTGCGGCCCAGCCTGTCGATGAGCGATTCGCTCTCGCAAGCACGTCGCCGAAGGGGCTATGCTGCAGGGATGTTGCGCTGAAGGCGGCAGAGCGCTGGGGGTGCAGCGTTGTCAGGGCGGCGAGAGAAGCGCTATGCTCGGCGGTGGATACACGAGCCTCGCTGCTGGCGTGGTCGTGCGGTTCTGCACCCGCCGCCGGCGGGCTGTCTCGCCATCTCTACCGTCCGTTTCAATGACACGGACGCCGGCGGTGACATCACCCTCGACGAACGTGACGCAGGCGACACTCCGGATCTTGTCCACAAGGATTCACAGACGGTCTCCGCGGAATCGCACGGGCCCAAACCGGCTGCGAAGGCATCCCCCGTGAACGTACTGCACGCTGTCTGGAACGGCACCGACCTGCTTCTCTGGATGGAGGGCGCACCCGTCGCCCCGTCCCGCGCCAGGAAGCGACACTCCGCGGCGGTCTCGGCCGCCGACATGCGCGCCCTGCTCGAGCCCGCCCTCGACACGCCCCTCAACGAGGCGCGGGACGAGACGCTGTGGCTGCCCACCATCGAGGGCCGCCCCGTCGGCTCGCGCGACGCTTTGCCGATGGTCGCCGACGACCCCGCCCCAAAGGGGGCCAAGGCAGGCGGATTCGCCCCCTGGATCGTCCCCGTGCTGGTGCTGGGCCCGGCCCACGCAGCGGTGGCCGCGAGCCGTCTCCCCGTTCGCATCGGCGAGCCTCTGGTCGACGCCGACGGTCATCCCCGTGCCGTGGTCGGGTCAGACGCCCACGCCTGGGGCGCCATCGGACGCTGGGTGCTGGCCCTGGTGGCGCGCGAGCGGGCCGTCCCCTGGGTGTCGGACGACGGAGCGCAGGCAGGCTGGTGGGCCGTGCTCGACGACCCCGCCGATCAGAAGCGTATCGCCGCCCTGGCGGCCACGCTGCCCCCCAGCGGACGACTCTCCACCGACGGCCGCACCGTGCCCCCCGCGCGTGCCGCCGTCACCGCGTTCGCGCGCCGGGCCGTCGACGACTACGTGGGCGGCGTCGCCCACGACACCCCCAGCACCCAGAAGATCCCCGCGCGCTGGCCGGAAGAAGCCCGCGCCTGGGCCGCGGCGCTGGGCAGGGGCGAGACTGCCTTCGATGGCGTCGGGCCGCGCACGCGCGAGCGCTTTGGCGCCGAGATCCAGCGCTGGATCGCGCCCCTGCTGGCCGTAGACGACGCGCCCTTCCGCACCTGCTTCCGCCTCGAGCCCCCGAAACCCAGGGCGCGCACCTGGCGCGTGGAGATCTTGTCGCAGGCCCTCGACGATCCAAGCCTGATGAAGCCTGCAAGCGATGAAAAGACGCTGGCCGACCTCGGGCGGGCGGTGCGCGTCTTCCCCCAGCTCTCGCGCGCCCTGTCGGCCGCTCGTCCGTCCGCGGTCGATCTCAAGCTCGATGAGGCCGTCTCGTTCTTGCGCGAGACCGCCTTCCTGCTCGAAGACGGCGGGTTCGGCGTGTATGTCCCCGGCGATCGGCTGATGCGCGCCCCCGACATCGGAGTGACCCTGAAGGTCCGCCCCCGCTGCGAGAAGGGCAGCGCCGGGCTCGGACACCTGGGCCTCGACGCCATCGTCGACTACGACTGGGCGCTGTCGCTGGGCGACCACCCGATCACCGCTGACGAGTTCCGCGCCCTGGCGAAGAACAAGGTGCCCCTGGTGCAGGTGCGGGGACAGTGGGTGCTGCTCGACGCCGCCCAGATCGACCGCACACTGGCTGCCCTCGACGGCTCGCCTGGCAAGATGACGCTGCGCGACACCCTCACCTTCGTGACGCGCAACGAAGCCACACACCCCACCGTGAAGTTCGAGGGGTCGCTGGCCGCCCTGAACGAACCCGCCCGCGTCGCGCCCGTCGAGGTGCCCGGCGCGCTGCGAGGCGAGCTGCGCCCCTACCAGCTGCGCGGCTTCTCGTGGCTCGACTTTCTCACCGCGCGGGGTCTCGGCGCCTGTCTCGCCGACGACATGGGCCTGGGCAAGACCATCCAGATGCTGGCCCTGCTGCTGCACCGACGCGGAGCGGGGCCGTCGCTGCTGATCTGCCCCACGTCGCTGGTGGGCAACTGGCAGCGCGAGGCGACCCGCTTCGCCCCGGACCTGCGGGTGGGCGTGCACCACGGCGCCGACCGACGCAAGAAGGCAGCCTACGCGACGTGGGCCGGCGACCTCGACCTGGTGATTACCACCTACGCCCTGGCGGCCCGCGATGAAGCCTTGCTGGCGGGCACCGAGTACGACGCGGTGGTGCTCGACGAGGCGCAGAACGTGAAGAACCCCGACGCGCGGCAGTCGAAGGCGGTGCGGGGGTTGCGCAGCCGCTGCCGCATCGCGCTGACGGGCACCCCGGTCGAGAACCGCCTGACCGATCTGTGGTCGATCATGGACTTCCTCAATCCAGGGATACTCGGATCGCACACGGCCTTCCACCGGCAGTTCGCGGTCCCCATTGAGCGGTGGAGAGATGGGGCGCGAGCCGCCACCCTGCGCTCGACCACGGGGCCGTTCGTGCTGCGCCGCCTCAAGACCGACGCGACGATCATCTCCGACCTGCCCGAGAAGCAGGAGATGAAGGTGTACTGCCCGCTCACCCGGGAGCAGGCGACGCTCTACCAGGCCTGCGTCGACGACATGCTGGCGCGCATCGAGGCCTCCGATGGCATCAAGCGGCGGGGTCTCGTGCTCTCGACCATGCTCCGCCTCAAGCAGATCTGCGATCATCCGGCGGTGTTCCTCGAAGATGGCTCCGCACTGGGCGAGTCCCGTTCGGGCAAGCTGCAGCGCCTCGTCGAGATGCTCGACGAGGTGGTGGTCAGCGGCGACCGGGCCCTCGTGTTCACCCAGTTCAGCACCTTCGGAGAGCGGCTGCGCCAGGCCCTCACCGAGCGGCTGCTGGTGCCCGTGCTGTTCTTGTCCGGCGACACGCCTCGCAAGGCACGCGACGAGATGGTGGAGCGCTTCCAAGCCGACGGCGGCCCGCCCGTGTTCCTTCTTTCGGTGAAGGCCGGCGGGGTCGGATTGAACCTCACGGCGGCCTCGCACGTGTTCCACTACGATCGCTGGTGGAACCCCGCGGTCGAGAACCAGGCCACCGATCGGGCCTTCCGCATCGGGCAGCGGCGCAACGTGCAGGTGCACAAGTTCATCTGCCAGGGCACCCTTGAAGAGGCCATCGACGAGATGATCGAGCGCAAGATGGCCCTGGCCGAGCAGGTGGTGGGCAGCGGAGAGTCGTGGCTCACCGAGCTCGACACGTCACAGCTGCGAAAGATGTTCACATTGCAGGCCGGTGCCGTGGAGGACGATGTCGTATGAGCGGGTGGCCGAGATACGAGAAGCGACAGAGAATTGCCACGAAAGACGGCATCAAGGCCCGCACGCAGACCTTCGGTCAAGCGTGGTGGTCGCGCAAGTGGATCGCCGCGCTTGAGGGGTTGGGATGGGACGCCCGCCTGGGACGGGGACGCTCGTACGCCCGCTCCGGGCAGGTTCTCGACTACACGGTGGCGGCCGGGCGGGTGACGGCGAAGGTGCAGGGGTCGCGCCCCAAGCCCTACAAGATCGACATCGCCCTGGCGCCGATCTCCGACCGCGAGTGGGAGAAGGTGCTCGACGCCCTGGCGGCCCGCGCCGAGTATGTCGCCCGTCTGCTCAACGGCGACATGCCGCAAGACATCGACGAGGCGTTCGCGGAGGCGGGGGCGGCGCTGCTGCCACGCACGTCGTCCGAGCTGCAGAACACGTGCTCCTGCCCGGATTGGGGAAACCCGTGCAAGCACATCGCCGCGGTGTACTACGTCATCGGCGAGGCCCTCGACAGCGACCCGTTCATTCTCACCACGTTACGAGGGCGCGATCGAGAGACCTTGCTCGGCGCGTTGCGGGCACGGCGGGGCGACGAACCGATGGCGGTCGTGCCGGAAGAGACCAACGAGGCGCTCTCGCTCGAGGGGTTCTGGCAGGGCGGCGCCGTCGAGCTCGACCCCGACCTCTCGCCCCCGCGCGTGCGCGCCAGCGTGCTGCGACGCCTGGGAGTACCGGGTGCGTGGACGACCGTCGACGAGATGCAGGCCGTGTTCGCGAACGTGTTGGCCGCAGCGAGCGAAGCGGCCTTGGCGGAATCGTGACC
Source organism: Pseudomonadota bacterium (assembly GCA_010028905.1). Taxonomy (NCBI): domain Bacteria; kingdom Pseudomonadati; phylum Pseudomonadota; species Pseudomonadota bacterium. Next base: position 4,516 of record RGZZ01000153.1, read on the forward strand.
GCCGACGATGAGGTGCGACGGCTGCGCGCCCGATGAGGCGGCCACCTGCAAAAGGCGAGACAGCCCGCGCCTTTGCGGGCGCTGAAAAAGGACGCGTGCAACGTCGACGCCGCGCGAGCGAACAGAAGGAGCATCGCCCCTCGCTATCCGAAAACGCACAGTCCCCTACCGTCTGCCAGGAGGAACCGCACATCGTGATCTTCAGAGCCTTCCGTCGTGCGCTGCTGTGCGGCGCTGTCCTCGTCTTCTGTGTGGCGAATGTCGCCCCGATGTCGCACGCCAGCCCCGTCGCCTCCGCGTCTGCCCAAGAAAAAGAGGTGGTGCGCGGCAACAACCGATTCACCTGGCGAATGTACCGCTTTCGGCGCGAGCGGGTCGGCGACAACAATCTCTTCGTGTCGCCGTACAGCCTCTACACGGCGTTCGCCATGACCTATGCTGGCGCAAAGGGCGAGACGGCCCACCAGCTCGCCACAACGTTCTCGTACCCCACTGGCCCGTCCGCCGTCACCGCGCTCTCCGACGGGCTCAGCGCCCTGCGTGCAGGCCTCGTCAAGCGCGCCAGAATGGGTAATTACGCCCTCTCGATAGCCAATGCGCTGTGGATCGGGAAGCAGACACACCTTCTCCCCGCGTTCACCACCCTGGTCAAGAAGCGTTTCAACGCCGAGTGCCAGCAGATCGACTTCACCCAGCTCGAAGCGGCGCGCCAACAGATCAATCGCTACATCTCGAAACAGACCCACGACCGCATCAAGGAGATCGTGGGAGCGGGAGTGCTCACGCCTTCCACTCCCCTCGTGCTCGCCAACGCCGTGTACTTCAAGGCGTCGTGGATGAAGACGTTTGACAAAAGAAACACGCAACAGCAGCCCTTCCATGCGCTCGGCGGCAAGACAGCCCGCGTTTCGTTCATGCACCAGACCAGCAGGTACGAGATCAGCAACCAGGCCGACTGCCAGATCCTGTCGCTTCCCTACCAACGCGACGATCTATCGATGATCATCGTCCTGCCGAAGCTGACACAGGGGCTTGGGGCCATCGAGCGCACGATCTCCTCCGAAAAGGTCGAGACCTGGCTGAAAGCGGCTCACGTTGTGATGGTGAATGTGGAGATCCCCCGCTTCAAGCTTGAAGACGAAATCGAACTCAACAAACAGGCGGCCGCTCGATTGGGAATGCCCCTCCCCTTCTCACGCAAGGCCGACTTCAGCGACATGGCCACCAACCCGATGAACATCGACGTGGCCCTGCACAAAGCGTTCATCGAGGTCACCGAAGAGGGCACAGAGGCCACCGCTGCCACCGTGATCACCGTGATGAAAGGTGCAATATCGCAGCCAGAGCCCCCACTCGTGCTGTTCCGCGCCGATCACCCCTTTCTCTTCATGATCCGCGACAACCGCACGAACGCCATCCTGTTTGTGGGACGCGTGACGCAGCTCTAGACTCAGCGGCGATGACCGTGTGTTCAAAAAAAGAGACCACCCCGTGGGGCGGTCTCCTTCGCTTGCGCCGTGTGCGGGGCGACCGTGTCAGTGCAGCCACTCCCCACTCTGGACGAACGTTTTCTCGGACTGCATCTCATTGTACAGGTTCTTGGCGTTGCGCGCATCATTTTTCATGAGGTTGGCCATGGCGCCTGGGGGAAGAGGCGGCCACGCTGCCTTCTCATGGTTGCCCGTTGGCGCCCCGTTGCCATGGCCGGACGCCTGGTGATGATGATTCTGCGAAGGCTCGCCGGGCTCGTTCGGGGGGGGGTGGCAGCCGTGCTCTTTCAGGTACATCGTCCGGAGGTCATCGCGGTTGTGCAGCTGCGCCATTGCGGCTCCGTTTTGCATTCCGCGATCTCCACGAAGGACGCCACGAAGCCGTCAGCGGGGGCTGACCACCAGAATGATGAAGGTGTCGGGAGCATAGCGTGGCCGCTTGCCCTGCTTGCGCTCCTCGGGCGTGGGGTTGCTCGTCATCAGCGCGCTGACGAGGTAGACGCGATGCGTCTCGGGGTCGAGGGCCATGGTGCGCGCTCCGGGCATGGTCTCGACATTCTGGAGCACGCTCACAGGCTGCGTGCTCACAACGGTGAGGGTACCGTCGCCGTTGGAGCTGAAGGCCAGCCGCAGGGCCGGGTCATAGGCGGTCGCATCGACGCCTGCGCCGATGGGCAGGGTCTGGACCGCGCGATGCGCCCGGGTGTCAAAGATGACCATGCGTCGGTTGTGACAGCCGATGAAGAGGCGATGGTGGGCGCGATCTATGGCGAGCCCCGTGGGCTCCTCACCGGGCGCCAGAGACCAGCGCCCCAGCACCTGCAGGCTCTTGGCGTCGAGCTCGACAACCTGGCTCTTGTCTTCGAGGTTGACAAACACGTGGCCGTCGTCATCGCTGGCCGCAAACTCTGGGGCGCCTCCCAGAGCCAGGGTACCGACCACCTTGCCGCTCGCCGCATCGATAACCGTGGCATTTTCGCTATCGCCGTTGAAGGTGAGCACCCGGTGGGTCAGCGGCTCGTAGATGATGGCGTCCGGCTTCTTGCCGACAGCGACCTGACCCAGGGTGCGAAGGGTGTCGAGGTCAAAGATGGTCACGCCCAAGAGGTGGCTTTGGTGTCCCACAAGGCGCGTAGGGCGATGTCGGCAGTTCGTTGGGGGTCGAAGAACCCCTCTGTCGCATTCCCGACGCTGTGGCGGCCACAGGGTGGGCGTGCTCTGGTTTCATGAGCGAAGGGCGACAGATAAGGCTGCGGGTCTCTCCCTGGTACCCGCCTGTGCCAACGACTTCACCGGCAGGCCAGCATCGTGACCACATCTGACGCCGCGTTCACAATCGACGGCTGCTCGCCTGCCGGCAGAGCCCACGTCCACATCTTCTCTCCGGTCGACATGCGGTATCCCTCAACGCGATCGCCGAGCCATACACACAGCGCGTCTTCGAAGAACCAGCCGTTCAGATCGGTGAGGCCATGAATCTCCTTCTTCCACGCCTCTGCGCCATCGGCGGGTCGCCGACAGAGCAGCGTGCTGGCGTGCCGCTCGAGAAGCGCACGAGTTCAGAGGTAGTGTCCATCGGCCACGCCTCTCCCCGTTGCCGCGTCGAGCACGCGGTCGTGCTGGGGGCCGTATTCGGTGACGAGAAAGGTGCGGGCGGGCGTGGCCAGCGAGAGGGCGAGCACATCCATCACAATGACGGTGAGCGCGAGAAGGCGAGAGATGCTGTTCTTCATGGAGGGGGCTCCTGACACGAGGGTGTTGTGACTGCGAGTTGACCAACGGGGGCGACAAAGGTGCGCGGACGGGTGCTACGCGAACTCTGAATCGCGGGTCTGACGAGCAGTCAGAGTCGCGAAGAGAGGAAGGGCACCCGCATGTCATTCATCGAGCAGCTGGATCGCGAGAACAAAGAGCACCTGGCCCGCATCGACGCCATCCGCGACGCAGACGCGGCCGACGTCGCCGCGGCCACCCCCGGAGAGACGGTCCGCCGACTTCGCCTGGCGTTGCGCCAGGAACTTGAGGCCGCGGAGATCGCCGCGCTGTGGATGCCCACCACCACCCCCATCGACATCAAGCTGGCACTCGCGCGCATGTGTGGCGACGAGGCCCGTCACTATGAGCTCATCTTGGGGCGGCTGCGAGATCTGGGCGACGACGTGAGCGGCATCGATCCGTTTGCGGGGGGTCGGTCGCCCTTCTACGCCTACCTCGCCAGCCTCGACGACGCGGTGGAGCGGGTGGCCGCCGCCTGCTTCACGCGAGAGGCCATCGGACACATTCGCAACGAGCAGTTCATCGCCTGGGCCGAGCAAGCGCAAGACCTGGAGACGGCCCGCCTGTACCGCGATCATGTTCAGCCCGACGAATGGGCCCACGTGGTCTGCGGCCGGGCCCTTCTCGAACGCCATGCGGTGACGCCCGAGGCCCAAGCGCGCGCACGCGCCGCCGCCCGCAAGACCCTCGAGCTGGCGGAAGGGGCCGTGGGCGCCATCGTGCACACCCACAAGATGGCCTGCGCGCCCGGCTGCTAGAGGCTTTCTGGGGTCACAGCCGCTCCTAGCCGACTCGAGCCCTGCCACGAGACTGCGGCCCCCGCCGCCACCTTCGCGAAACCCCTTTCACATCGTCTGGGCGCGATTGCTGGAGAAGGACCCGGGCATCACGGGCACCTACACCGTCGACGGCCCGGTCACCATACACAGCAACCGCAACGAGGTGCACTGGCCGTCGGGGCGCAATCTTAGGAGCACCGACAACAGCGCCAGGAACACCGCCCCGCGGTGCTGATCCGACGCTGCGCCGCCGCGCGCGGCCCTCGATGGGCGATGGTTACTCGTCATGCGCGATCTGTTCGCGCGCGGCCTTCACCGCGTTGAGTCCGATGCGCCAGGTCTGGAGCAGGTCCTTATCCGTGCTAGCCTCGCCGTTGAGAAGGCGGGTCCAGCAGTCGTTGGAGCGCACGAACGCCTCGGCCGACGTCACCAGGGAGGTGTACGACGCATATTCCTTCACCTTCGGCTTGTCGGCGCACCACGCTTTGAACTTCTCGAGTGCGGGGGTCACGGGGATCATCGCCTGGAAGTTCTGCAAGGCGTTCGTGCTTTTGCCAAGTCTCAGCTCGACGTCGGTGAGCACGGCGAGCATCTTCGTCGCCTCTGGCTTGTACGCCGCATAGCGCGCCTTCTCCATCTGGCGCCAGCCCAGGCCCGCGAGCGTGGCGATGGCGAGAACCCCGATCACCAGGGCTCGGAGGCTCGCGCCCGTCTCTCTCGCGCGGGCGGTGGTCCTGCGATGCATCAGCGGGATCTCCTCTTCTCGCGAAGCCTGGGACGTGCACCCAGGCAGACGAGGCCTCGAATCAGGTGGCGGAGGGCGTGTCTGCCCCACAAGTGGGCGACGATGATGGGTTCCTTCTTCGTCTGCGGATTCCTACCGTTGATACCCAGGCGCGACCTGGCCCAGCAGCGGCAGCAGGACGAGAAGCCTGGGGCGGTGGCGCGCAGGATGTAGAGGTGCAGGTCGCGGCTGTTGGCGTAGAGCGTGCCGTCGGGTCCGGGCGTGGGCGACGCATCGAGATGGCTGGCCGTCTTTACAGCCCATTGCTGTTCGCCCCGCGAGTCGAAGCGGTAGACGCGATGATCGAAGCTGCCGAGATAGACTGCATCACCCTGCACGGTAGGCGTGCCGCCCCGCGAGACCTTCGTCGCCCAGCGGCGGTGGGACAGATCGAGTAGCGATCGGCGTTCAGACGAGTGGGTGATCGACATGCCATGAGCATAGACCGAAGACGTGAAACGACCCTCGACAACCCATCAAATCATCGTCATCCCACGGAGTTCAGCCATCCTTCCAATGCGCATCTGCGACACCTCGGAGCCCCCGTCGCCTGGACGACCCACAAGCGATCCTCCAAGCCCCCCAAAACGCTAAACTCACCCAACCGAGCGGCCACCAGCATCACGAAGCATGTTTACAACACCGTCTGAATTCGTGCCAGGAAGTGTAAACAACCGGCTACCTTGGCTAGATACACGCCTCCTGCAGAGGCGACACTTCCGGGGGGTCAACCATGACAACGAACACGTAGAGGCTCGAGATGCGCCGCGAGAGGGAACAACTGCACCAGGTGCTCGACGGATTGGGCGACGTCATCGATGCCCGCCTCACGGCACTGCAGGCCAAGATGCCGACCGACATCGAGCGCTTCGAGCGTCCGTCTGACAGCCTGCGCAGACGCATCGAAGCCCTCGAGAAGCGACTGGCGAGATA
>RGZZ01000154.1 GCA_010028905.1 Pseudomonadota bacterium
CACACACACACGCGTGGAGAGCCGATTCAAAACCTTGCTGTCATCGCTGCTGGGGCTCTTCTCACACGAGCCCGACCGCAGCCTGCTCTCGTTCGAACAGGTGCAGAAGCTGCTGCGGAGCCGCACTGCGTACAACCGCGGAACGCAGTTCATCCCCGTTGATCACATCGTGGGGAGCGTGGGTCGCTACCGCGACTTCAACCGGGCCTTTCTGCCGCTGAACCCTGCCGTGAGCGAACACCTCCGCCGCATGGAGGACGCGGTGCGCGAGGGAGCGGCCTTCCCTCCCATCGATGTCTACGCCATCGGCGGTGTGTACTTCGTGCGCGATGGAAACCACCGGGTCGCCCTCGCGCGTCAGCTGAAGCACGACCACATCGAGGCGCACGTGAGCGAGATCCTCAGCCGTGTGGCCCTGGCACCGGATGTCGACATCGACGACCTCATCGTGAAAGCCGAGCACACCGCCTTCCTCGAGGCAACCCGGCTCGACGCCGCCCGACCAGACGCGCGCGTCGAGCTGACCGCCCCCGGTCGATACGACAGCCTGCTCGAGCACATCGAGGTGCATCGGTACTACCTCGGGCTTGAGAAGCAGCGCGACGTGCCGCTCGAAGAGGCGGCCACGTCATGGTTTGACACGGTCTACGTCCCCGTCATCGATTCCATCCGCGAGACGGGGGTGCTGCGCGAGTTCCCGCGGCGCACCGAAGCCGATCTCTACCTCTGGGTGGCCTATCATCGGGAGCGCCTGCGGGAGAGCGGATGCCTGCCCGACAACCGACGCGTGGCGAGCGCGCTGGCGGAGCAGTTCAGTGATCGCCCTGTGGCGCGCCTCGTGAAATCGGTGGCGCGCGCTGTTCGCGCCGCGATGCAGGCAGTCACAGAGACCCCGGAGCCACCGGACATGAACACGCCCTGAGCGGCTCGGGCGCCTCGAACCTTCTCAGCCGCGTCGCCTCACTGCCCGGTGGCCAGCGACAGGCTGGGCAGAAAGGCGGCCAGGGTGACGAATCCGACCATCACCCCCACCATGAGCATCACAAGGGGTTCGAGCAGCGGCGTGAGGGTGGCGAGGCGCAGCTCGATGTCCTGCTCGTAGAGGCGACAGGCGGAACGCATCATGAACGAGATGGTGCCGGACAGCTCGCCCACCTCGACGATCTGCAGCACGGCGCGGGGGAAGACATCGGTTCTGTTCATGGCCTCGGTGAGGCTGTCGCCCTCCAGCAGCCGGGCACGAACGTGATGCAGCGCCGCCTCCATGCGCGAGGTGAGGCTGGCCTGCTCGGCAATGATCAGCGTCTCTGCCAGCGGAACGCCCGAGTCGAGCATGCTCGAGACGACATACAGCACGCCCACCAGCTCCTGCTTCTCGAGCAGGCTGCCGATGAGCGGGATCTGTCGCGCCCGGGCCTCCATCGAGAGCCTCGCAGCGCGCGACGAGGTGAGGCGGCGCACGTAGGCCCAGGCCCCGATCACGCCCCCCGTGAGGACCAGAAGCGAGAGGGGGTTGGAGGCTGCGTCAGAGAAGCCGAGCAGCACCCGGGTGATGAGCGGCAGCTGCACGCCCATGTCATCATAGTTGGGGCGCATGCTCGGAAGGACGAAGACCACGAACAAGCAGAGCACGAGGAAGGCGACAACCGCCACCACGGCGGGATAGGTGAGGCTGTTCACGATCTTCTTGCGAAGCCCGCTGCGCGCCTCGAGCAGGTCGGCGATGCGCAGCAGGTTGGTGTCGAGCCTCCCGCTCATCTCGCCGGAGCGCACCAGCGCGAGCTGGATCTGATCGAACACCGTGGGGAAGTGGCGCATGCCCGCCGAGAGCGACTCTCCCCGCACGAGACTCGTGCCGAGCCAGGTGTAGGTCAGGCTCAGGTAGAGCGAGGCGTCGGCGGCGAGCAGCTCGAACGCGCGGGGCAGGGTCACACCGGAGCGCAGCAGCATGCTCAGCTGGCGTGTGCACACGGCAAGCTCGTCGTTCTTTACGCTGTTCACGGGGATCTCGGGAACGTCGAGCGGGCGGTCGACGACCTCGGTGAGGGCGAGCACCTCGCCATAGTCGGCTTCGAGCTTTGCTCGCGCGGCTCGAGGGGTCTCCGCCGACACCATGCCCTCGCGAACCTCTCCCCGCGCGGTCTTGATCTTGAAGGTGAACTGGCGATGAAGGCTCATCACTTCACCCCGTAGTAAGGCACCTGGAACTCGCTCTGCAAGGTGTAGTCATCACTCTTGGCGCCGGTGAGCAGTCGACCGGCGGCATCGCGAACCTGGGTGGCGGTGAGCGTGATGGTCATGAGCACGCGAGAGGTGTCGAGCCGCGTGAACTTGACTGATTTAACAGCGCACGAATCAGTGCCGCTGAGAAGGGTCTTCGAGACCGAGGGAATGAGGGAGGCGTGTCCGGGCGAGGCCGACAGATCGCTCAGCTTCTCGAGCACGAGGACGTTCCCACCGCTCTGCGTGAAGATGTTGGAATCCACACAGGCGATGCGATAGGTGGGGTAGTAGGGCGCACGGGGATTGAAGGCGGGACCGGTCCCGAACAGATCCTGCGCGCTGTAGAAGCCCAGCGCGTCGTCAGTGGCGCCCACGGCGGGAGAGTACAGGGCCACATCGCTCTCCGAAGGGGGAATGGCCCCCGCGATCAAGGGGGCCACCCTGCGCACGGCTTCTCGGCTGCGCTGCTGCATGGTCAGCCGACCGCTTCCGCGCTGGAACATGGTGCTGGCCGTGGAGTAGATCATCACGAGCGCCAGCGACATGGCTGCCAAAATGAAAGCGCTCACCATGAGCTCGAGAATCGTGAAACCGCCTCGCCTGCTCGACCTCATGGGCGACGCGCCAGCGCGAGGAGCGTGATGCCACGCTCCGAGCCGTGATCGGTCCAGTACACGGTCACCGTGATCTGGCGAAGATCGTTGCGATAGTCGCCCGTCGCGCCGCTCCCGGTGGTCTTGACCTGGATGTTGCGTCGATAGAGGGTGCCCGCGGGCATCAACCCGTTCCCGAACGGCGGCGCGTCGAGCGCGGCACGAGTCGATGCGCCGTCATTGACTCCGCTCGAGCTGTCCGGCACGCCCCCGTTCGTTCCGCTGAAGGCCTTGTTGTTCACGCGCATCAGGTCGATGAGCTGGCGCGCGTAGTTCGTGGCCTCGGTGATGCGCCCCCCCTGCCCCTCGGCTCGAAGCCCCATCGCAAACACCGAGCAGACAGCCAGGATGCCGATGGTGAGAACCGCCATGGCGACCAGGACCTCGATCTGCGACATCCCTCGACGCGCGTGCGACCTGGAGCGGAATCGGATCATGATGACAAGTTGAACGCTTATCGGTCCCGTTCCTGTTCGGCTCCCTGTCTCGCAAGACGCACGCGCGCGCCACGAACCCGTGCCGCTCGACGCGTCGACGGCGAGGAGGAGGGCCGCGACGCCGACTCGAACGCCCTCCGACCCTACGACTGACGCGAGGCGCCCCTTCTTGATTCTCGTCATCTCCGTCGAGCACTATCTCAACGAACCGCTGGTGGCGCTGGCGCGCCGGGAGCACGGTGATGGCGCAGAGATCGTTGCCGTGCGCGCCAACCGGCATCTCGACAAGCGATTCGTGCTGCGGCTCTTCTTCTGGCTGCTCCCCTTCCGTCTCCGCGCCATCTACACGCCCAGCGATCTGGGGGGCCGGCTTGTGCGCCTCCTCGTCGATCTCGCCGCCCTCCGAGGCGTGGCCGTCTATGTGGTTCCCGCACACAACCACGTTTGGCACCGCGACCGCAGAGTGGTTCCCTGGCTGCGCTACATCGACCTCAGCGTTCCACGGGTCGTGGGGGGCTTCGCCCGCCGTTCGCGCATCATCGTCAACGACGAGCCCATGCGGCGCTTCTTCGAGTCTCTGGGCTATGACCCCGGACGCCTGGTCATGAAGCCGGGCTGGATCGAATCCATCTACCATAAGCCCCGAGCGGCAGAGCTTCCCGTGGTCTTCTTCACCGAGGTCTTGCAAGAGCTCGACACGGGGCTGCGCGACAAGGTGCTCGCGCAGGTGCGTGCCCTGCTCGACACAGGCGCCCTCGATGGCCTTCACGTCAAGCTGCACCCACGTGAGCCGGCAGACGTGGCCGCCCGCTATCACGAGGTTCTGGGCAGCCACCCGGCGGTGACCTTCATCGACCCGTCACGCCGCTCCATCGACGTCATCAACGGAACGCACGTGGTGATGGCCTGTCTGTCGACCGTGCTGCTGGAGGCCCTGTGGCTGAAGCGCAACATCATCGTGCTCGACAACCCGTTCTACCGCGGCAGCCTCCTGGGATGCTATCTCGAGCAGGAGACGTTCTTCGTGCTCGGCGACGAGACCCCGCCAGACGAGGTGCGCACCTACTGCAAGAGCGTGTTCGACGGCGCGCGTTGAGACGGCCTCGCCCGATGCGCTGACGACCATCGCGTCACCGTGGCAGTGATGCCGTGACGAATGTTTACATCCGGCGATTTGCACCCAACAGGCAGGCGCGTTACAATCTCGGCGTCATGAGAGCTGAATCCCTCCCCTGTCGGCTTCCCTTCGTGCTCGCGTCGCCTGGCGCACCCACGAGCGCGCCCGCGGGTCCTCGCCAGGACGCGCCAGCGGGCGAACCTGTCCCTGGCGGCGGTGCCCCGGACACGGTGGCCACGTCCGACAAGGATCTGCTCGACCCCCTCCCCGCCCTGAACCGTCCCTCCACCAGCCGCGTGGTCGACGAAATGCGCGACGACTACCTTCCGCGCCCCACCGATGGCGCTCGGCGATTCGGACACCGCCGACACATGGCCAGTCTCTTCACCGCTGACGGGAACTGGGCCGACATCGGAACCGCCGTGGCGGCCGACCAGTTCGCGGCCATGACGTCATCGCAGCAGGCCGAGTTCCTGCGCACCACGGGCGCGGCTAGAAGCGAGGTGCGGGGAGGAGACGGCAGCCTCATGATGCTGCCTGCGACCAAGCCCTTCGAGCAGATGACCGCGCCCCGACCGGAGATTCGCTATCGCGAGATCGATTACAGCAAGATCGGGCGCATCGCCATCACGCCCAAGACCATCGTGGTGCACTACACCGCTGCCGTCGATGACACACCAGACAGCGTGTGGAAGCGCTTCAACGATCTGAAGGGCATTCCGTCGACCCATTTCATTGTGGGAAAGCAGGGCGACATCGTGCAGTGCCTGCCAGAGAACCAGCTCTGCGACGGAACGCTCGAGTACAACGATGACGCGGTCCAGATCGAGGTCTGTGGCGACTTCCGCCTCGAGCATGAGACCGAGCCCGAGTTCAAGGCCACGGTCGACCTCGTTCGCTACCTTCAGAAGACGTGGGGCATTCCCGACACGCAGGTCATCTCCCATCGACAGGTCGACAACCTGACCGGTCATCCCGGTCGCAAGCCAGACCCCACGTTCCGCTTCATGAACCGGCTGTACGACGCGATCCGCGAGCCGGGCAGCAGCGCCTGAACGCGCCGCGGTCTCTCGTTCGCATCTGCGGGTCTAGGGCTCTGTGGCGCGCACCTCGATGGACGTCTTGCCCTCGCCATAGACGTTGGAGAGGTTCTTGGGCGTGATAAGGAACACAAGCCCTTTGTAGACGATCTTGCGCGTGCCGCTGAAACAAGGCTTCACAGAGACCCCCTGGCGCACCGTGGCCACGTCGACTGTCTGCGTGACGTACGGCAGGCCCTTGCGGTTTGGCTCCATATGATAGATCACGATGGCGCAGTCCGCCTGCCCGCCCTTCTCACACCCCCCGAAACCCGGGTCGCCCTCGTGGCTCTCTCCGATGGAGACATCGAAGCGACCGTGCCTCGCGGAGACGAAGGTCGCACTGAACCCCTCGTAGCTGTCTCTCAAGATGACGGCTGCGGGAACCTTCACGGTGGTGCGCGCCCAGGCGTTGGCGACCAGCGAAGCGCACATGATGACGACCGTGGCGAACAGATGGCGTATGCTCATGGGGTCGCATTACCATCGAGCGCGCGGTAAATCCTTCGCGAGACAGGCAATCGATCAGGCGAAGCGAACCCGGGGGGCGCCTCGGCCGTAGCGCTGCACATAGTTTCGCAGCAGCATGCGAGACACGCGGTGGTTCGGGTCGGGCACGGCGCCGACCTCATAGCGGTCACCCTTGCGGGTCGACCACGTCACGAGAAGGGCCAGGTGCGTGCAACCGTTGCGCTCCGGAACGCGAACCAGCATCGATCGACCCACGTCGAGCCGCGCGTGAGACTGGAGTCGCGCGCCGTCGATGCTGACATCGACCAGTCGGCCATCGTAGAGAAGGTTCCCCAGCTCGAGGTCAACCCTGGTGCTGTCGAGATAGCGCTCCGACCTGCGTCGCTCGGCGGGGCTGTCCATACCCAGGAGGCTGCGCAGCAATCTGAACATGACACTCACCCTTTCCCTGTTACCCTGATGCTCTTGATGATCTCAGCGTAACCCCGGCGACCTGCGCATGTTGTTTCAGGGATGTTGCCGATGTTGCATTCTGGTAAACTCTTCCCGGATCTGACGGACGCATCTCACGATGAGGGGCACTGTGCCGTTCACGCCTGCCCCCGAGGGACGGCCCGCAGATCGAAGGCCAGCGGATCATCGAAGCGAAGATCAGACCCCGAGGACGCACCACGAAACCCATCCCACGAGATGGAGACGCGCCGATTCCCCGACCGTGCGTGCGCACGCACGAGCGCGCTCCGACAGACCGCCCGCGTGTCCTGGGGCGGGCTCGTCAGCGCAGCGCGCTTCTCCCGCTCGTCGCTGAGCGTGCGCATGACGCCAGACTGAACCAGCACATCATACGGCCCCGCATCGCCGCCGATGGTGTGGTAGCGGAGATCGAACCGCATGAGCGGAAACGTGGACCGTGCCGTGGCAGAGAGACTGGCGAGATCTTCGCCAGCCTCCGCGGCGATCTCGCGCATGAGCACGTGCTTGGCCACCCAGTCGATCTGGCCCACGAGAGAGCACGGATCATGCTCGAGGGCATCGAGCGTGCGCTCCCAGAGCGCCACGACGCGCCGCTCCTCCTCACTCGAGCCGCAGCGCTCGAGATGATCGATGGCCCGGCGAAGATACCTGCGCTGGATGTCGAGCGCGGTGAGATGAGCCCCTCCCACGGTTCGCAGCGGGCGTGACAGCGACACGTCAGCCGCCACCTCCTTCAGCGCGGCTGCAGGGTCGGCGAGTGCGAGATCAGCGAACGAGACACCCTCCTCGATCATGCGAATGACCAGGCCGGTCACGCCGATCTTGAGGTAGACGCAGAGCTCGGAGCGGTTGGTGTCGCCACAGACGATCTCGAGTCTCTTTCGGCGCGCCCAGAGCGCCGTGGGAGACGCCAGGAGCGATTTCAGCTCGATCATGCTGGTGATGGCCAGTCCGGTCCCGATGCAGCGTTCCATGCGAGAAGCCCGAGGACTGAGGGAGAACGCGCCGTGCGCCGGTGCGCCGTCTCCCCTTCGAGCCGCCCACGTTCCCGCGCCGCACATGACGGGGCGGGTCGCGAGAAAGGGGCCCAGACCATCTCGAAACGGCGACAGAGCGACGCGCTCGAGAAATCGGCTGTAGCCCGTGATGAGAGGCGTCAGCAGACGCGTGCTGAAGGCGCTCAGCCATCGCCGAAGCCTCTCCTCCATCGCCTCGATGCGCGCGATCCCCGCCGATCCGTCCGCCTCGCTCAAGCGTTCCAGCGCCTTGTCCAGGGTAGGAGGAGGCCGCCATCCTCGGCGGTCGATCACGACCCGCACGAGCAGCGCCAGCAAGGCGAGGCACAATCGAATGAGGCCTGGAATCACGATGACCGCGATGGCCGTCAGCAGAGCCGCGATGGACACCGTCCAGGCGATCGCCACGAGGGCCGCAACGCCGCCCCCCCAGATCAGCTGCCACATCCGGTGACGTGCGCGCAGCAAGACCGCTGGGTTCGAGCCTCGCTCATCGACGAGGTAGCTCTCGTGCGAGCCGTAGGTGTGTCCCTTGCCATCGGCATTGTTCTTGCCAAACGAGATCACCCCCTCATGCGGCCCGCCGCACAGACGGCGGGTGACGGCCGTCGCGAGGTCAGACACCAGCAGGTCGAAAGCGGCCTGGTGCAGGGCCACCTCTCGCGCCGTGCGACACTCAGGGGTGGCCAGCTCGAGGAGCCCGCTCACGCCATCGGTTGTCTCGAACGTGACGAGTGCGCCATTCTCGAGAAACAGGCCCCGCTTTCCGCGAACGTGCGACGGAAGGGTCTGGAAGCGCGCTTGCAGCTCGGCGGCGATGAGATCGAACACCGCACTGGCCGTGGGCCTCGAGGCCTCGCCATGACACGGCTCGAAGAGAATGGCGTACTCGACCTCGAGGCCGTAGACCCGATCGCGCAAAGCCGTGCGTCACTCCCCGTCCGCGTGGCTCGACCACGCGCTCACGTAGGTTGCGGCGTCACGTCGTGCGTCTGCCACGATGTGCGCCACCACGAGGCGGCTCAGCGGGCTGACGCCGAGAGGGGTGATGCGGATGGCGTCTCCAAAGGTCGCGAGCTCGCGACGGCCGGCGCGGCTGGGGGTTTCAAAGGTGGGCGTGGCGGTGTGGCGCATGTTCTGATCTCCGATCACTCGTGTTGCGTGGGCTCTTCTGTATCTCAGGGTAGCACCGCACAGCCGTGGGTTCTGTGGCCGGGCTCACAAACAGCCTCTTAGAACCGCGACCTCTGCTCAGCAGGTTCAAAGCCCGACCGCTCGCCTGCGATGCGGACGTGGACGCCGCGAACGAGGATACGCTTGACACAGCAGGGAACCCGAATCAAATGCGACAGCTCACGCTCTCGATTGCCCTGACGCTGCTCCTGGCTGCGTCTGCCGCAGGCGCGCCGCCCACAAGAAACGACGACGATCGCTGGGTCACCGAGCAGCCTCGGCTCTATCAGATCGCCCACGACCCCATCGCCCTGCAAAACCTCCTTGACGCGCTGTGGAAGCGATATCCGGACTTCCACGCCCGCCTTCGCGCCATCGCCTTGCTGCGACTAGGAACGCCCTATGTGCTTGGATGTCTTGGCGAAGAGAGCGGTCGCGACAAGAACCCGGTGTTCCGGCTCGATGAATCAGACTGCACGGTCAACGTCCTCACATCGACAGCCATGGCCCACGCGCGCAGCCTCCCCGAGGCCCGAGGCTGGATGACGCGCTTGAACTACTATCCCGGCGAGAACCCCGTGCGCTACGAGAACCGCGTGCACTTCACCGAGGATCGCATTCGTGCGAGCCAGTGGTTCCACGACATCACCCCGCAGATCGCCACGGGAACCCCGCTGGCCAGCGTGCGCCTGACACTCAACCGCGGAAGCGACGGGACCCCATTGCTTCCCATCTCCTGGAAGAGAGCCACGACCATCCGCTACCTCCGGCAGAGCGACGTGTCGCCCGCCCTGCTGGCTCGCCTCCCCGCGTCGATTGCCGGGGTGGCGTTCGTGCGCGAGAAGCTCTTCCCGAAGGGCATCGCTGTGGCGCACGAGGGCTTCGTCGTCGACCGTCAGTGGCTCGTTCACGCCGACTCCATCACAAAGAAGACCGTGCGAACCCAGCTGTGCGACTACCTGCGCAAGAACGCTGACTGGTTCGATGGCGTGATGATCTTCTCAATCGAGTGAATCCACGTCGAAACAAACAATAATTATCGCAAAAACGTGTTTTTAGCCTGTTTTTGACCCGTTTTTGTCGCCACAACAAGATCTTTTGTTACGTTAACAAAACAGAAAACAAATCTGCGCTCCGCCATGCTAGGCTCCCCTCACGGGATCGGTTCACCACTGGATGGCTGGAGGCCCCATGAACAGCACTCTCCGCGTGGGTTCCACGCCTTTCCTGATCCCTTCGCGCCGCCGCGATCTCGCATCGAGCCACGCCGAGCCGCGATTGCTTGATATCGCAAGCCCATTCAAGACCTTCTCGCCCCCCCCGACGCAGACCGAGAGGGAAGGCGTCACCAGAGACCGCTGCGACGAGCCCCAGGCGATGCCCGCGCTCAGCGCGCTGCAACGGGCCGGGTGCGCGGTCATGGCCGCCCTGGCACTGTCTGGGGTCGGGATGTCGATGCTCAACGCCCAGCAGCTCACGATGGACCCGCTCGCCACAACGCTGTCGCAGACGCTTGCCGATGCGACATCTGCCGGCAGGCAGACGCCTGGCCCTTCGCCAGTCGGTCCGGTGCAGGCCTCGCCTGCCG